>JAITFM010000038.1 GCA_031281335.1 Rickettsiales bacterium
ACTCACAGCTGGCGATTCAGTATTTCTATAATTATATATAAAAGCACACAAACTTATAACAGCTAATCCAGAAGATATGGTTATTAGTGGCCATATTTGAAAGCTTTTTATATAATCTATAAAATTTATTGTCTCTTTTAAATATAGCAAACGATATAAACATGAAGAAGATAGATATGCTGTAATGAGAAAAGAACTTGTTGCAGGAAGTATAAAACTCTTCTGCTGTATTGCATATTTTGCTCTTGGCCAAATTCTGTTTGTTTTCTTTTTTGAATTGATTAAGGAAACCTCTGAATCTATGATACTATTAGTATCATCACTGTTTTGCGAAATGCTTGTTCTAGGTGCTGGTGTTGGTCCTGGCATATTACTCTCCGAAATTAATTACTACGCTGTGTTAATTACACTATAGTTGTTAAGATGTAGTAAATACTAATTTAAGAATAAATATGAAAATTTAGTATAAGAACTGCCTATCAAAGATTCTTTCGTCTAGTGAATAATCTCTGTCAAAAAGTAGAGTAACTGTGTTCTCATGGTCCTTCTGCATTTTTATCTGTGATATATTATGGAACTCCTTGTAATCTGATACTACAAGTGCTGGACGATTTTCTACGTCGTTAATGTCAATTTGTACTACCGTATCACTTGAGATTAACGCTCCGTTCCAATGCCTTGGGTGATAGCTATTAATAGAGGTCAGTGCAAGTAAATTTGAGTTCAATGGTAAAATTGGGCCTCCGGCAGAAAAGTTATATGCAGTGCTACCGGTTGGGGTAGACAATATCATTCCATCCCCTCTAAATTTTTCTACTTTTAGCTTGTCATTGATAGTAATATTCATTTCTACTATTTGATTCGCTTTTCTAAAGACATATACCTCATTTAACGCTATGTAATGGTATTTTTTGCCACCTACGTCTGTAGCTTCCATTTTTAACAAAGTGAGCTGTGTTGGGGTTGCGTATTCTATGTTATCAATTAGATCTTCGCTGCGGCTAAAGCACTTATTCATTAAAAATCCAACGTTACCAGTATTTACTCCATATACATGTATATTTTTATTTCCTATCACGTAATTATGCAGGGTGCGTAGCATAAAACCATCACCGCCAACAACTATGAGTAGATCAATTTCGGATTTATTTTCCTCTGTTATATTGATAAGATTAAATTTTTGTAACAGCTTGGATACTTCCTGCGATTTTGGTGACTCAGAAGCAACGTAGGCTATATTTTTATATTTATGCATGCTTCACTCAGAAAGAAGCAAAAACTAGAAGATACCTCCATATTTATCATTAAACTTAGCTATTTTGCTAGTTTTGCTTGCCGATCCACTTGTCAAACTTCCAGTCCATGCAGGGTGGGTTAGAAGATCTCTATCAAGTTTTACCTTATCACCTTCCTTTCCATAAGTAGAACGAGTTTCAAACTCTTGACCATTTGTCATGATTATAGTAATCTTATGATAATCAATTTCTGCCATTGCTACCTACAAACTTCTAGTTAGTTAATATTCTAGTGGATTCGATTCACTAAGTCAATTATTATTCTAAAATATTGACAAAAAATAAATAAAGTAGTATACTTAATGAAGAATAAATAATAATTATTATGATTTTTGCTTTCCCTGGTCAGGGCTCTCAGTTTGTAGGAATGGGAAGGAGCTTATATAGTGAGTTCTCTGTTGCAAGGCAGGTATTTAATGAAGTAGATAGTATACTAAGTAGAAAGTTATCTAGCTTAATTTTTGACGGCCCTATTGAAGAATTGACCATCACAGAAAATGCTCAGCCAGCTATAATGGCAGTGTCAATTGCAACGCTACGTGTTATGGAGCATGTGTTTGGCAGATCTCTTTTCTCTGATTGCAACGTTCAGTATGTTTGTGGACATTCAGTTGGCGAGTATACAGCACTGTGTGCTGCAGGAGCCTTGACTCTTGAGTCTGTAGTCAAGCTGCTGAAAGTTCGCGGTGAAGCGATGCATGAAGTCTCTCTGAAATGTAAAGGCGGAATGGTTGCATTGCTTGGAGCAGAGATAAGCGAAGTAGAAGATGTATTAGAATCAGCCCAAATTGACGGGGTTTGTGAAGTTGCAAACGATAATGGCGGTGGACAGGTAGTGGTAAGCGGCACTGCGGAAGCTCTTGAAATATTACCCGATTTATTCAAAAACTCAAGTGTGAGGAAACTAATCAAATTGCAAGTTAGTGGGCCTTTTCATTCATCTCTTATGAAACCCGCTGATGAAAAACTCTTGGAATTTTTGGAAAACATTACAATAACTCGACCTTTAATTCCCTTTGTATCAAATGTTACAGCCAAAGAAGAAAGTGACCCAGAAATAATAAGAGCTTTACTCGCTAAACAGATTATAAGCAAAGTAAGGTGGAGAGAGATGGTTTTATATATGGCAAACCGCGACATTAACAAATTCGTTGAAATTGGGCCTAATAAAGTTTTATCTAATTTAGTCAAAAGAATTGATCAATCTATCAACGTGAAAAATATAAATAGTGTTGGTGATATTGATAGTTTTCTTAATGAATCGTTAGTGTTGACAGCAGAAAATCTAGAAGTTAGTTTAAGTTAAAGCGTATAGCTAGCGCGAATAAGGTTGATTGTTAGTTCTACCAATTAAGAGAGGGTAAGAAATATGGCAAATATTAACACTAAAGAGTACGACCTAACATTAGGTGATACCACAGTTAAACTTTTTATTGAAAGTGATGACATAAGTGGAATTAATTTTATTAACGTGCATCAAAATGAGGTAACTTCAAAAGAGGCCGGCAAGCGCATAATCCAACAGTTTGGCGGTAGGATGTTGTATATTATTCATGGCGATGGTATTTTACGTAATGTAGAATTTAATTTAAATGGGGAAAAGTATGAGTTTGATCCCAATCGTATATTTGACGACGTGGGTGCAGAGGCTAGTTTAAAAGAATTTGGCAATTTTTCAGAAGGTGCTTTGAAAGTAGTTAGAAATTTTGCAGAAGAAATTTTAGGTTTTTTGCTTCCTGGTCAAGACCATGTCATCGCTCTGCATAATAACTACAACTCTCCCAGCTACTCATTCAAAAGCTATTTTTCTCCACCACTTTCCCGTGATGTACTGAAGATTTATCCAGAAGTATGTCCAGAAAGCGGAACGGGTGAGTTTTTCTACATGACAGCTGAAGATTGGTTTGAGTCTTTAAAACAGAAAGAAATTTTTAACATAATATTGCAAAACAACAAAGCAGTTGAAGACGATGGTTCTTTATCTGTATATGCTGGAGAAAACAATATTCGGTACTCTAACGTGGAAGCAGAGCATGGTCATTTAAAGCAGCAAATAGATATGCTATCTGCTTTACATAGTGTTTTATTTCCAAATTCAAATCAATCCCCGACAGTAGAATTATAATAACATAAAGCGCATTGGCTGCTTATACAATCAATGAACTACCTGTTATTTCGCCTGGTTTTTTAATTCTAAGTAACTGTAAAATAGTGGGAGCGATATCAGATAACTTTCCATCTCTCAGCTTCAGATTATTATAAGAATCAAAGCATACGATGAATGGAACTGTATTCAAAGTATGTGCTGTATAGGGTGTATTGTTTTCTTCATCGAACATGCACTCAACATTGCCGTGATCTGCCGTAATAATGAGCACAGTGTTACCTACTTCTTTAACAGCATTGAGCACTTTCATAAGGCAATTATCTATAGCTAGCACAGCCTTCTGAGCTGCTTTCATGTTACCTGTATGACCTACCATATCAGGATTAGCGTAATTTACAACTATCAGTGCAAATTCTTGGGAATAAATTTTTTCTACAAGCTTTTCTGTGAGCTCAAAGGCTAACATTTCAGGCTGTAAATCATAAGTCTTAACTTTTGGTGAAGGAATGAGAATTCTCTCTTCACCGGGGAAAGGTTCTTCTTTGCCACAATTGAAAAAGAAAGTTACATGAGCGTATTTTTCAGTTTCAGCAATACGCAACTGTCGTAATTTATTATCTGCTATTGCCTGTCCTAGAGTATTAGTGAAAGATGTAGGAGGAAAAAGACAGGGAATTTTTAAGTCCGATTTGTATTGTATCATACTTAGAATCGAAGAAAATGGTTTTTGCTTATAGTCTCCTGTCATCTGAGTAGTTTGACCACAAATTCCAGCGTCACGCGCTGGAATGACATCCAAGAAGTCTGTTTTACCAAGCAAAATACTTGCCAATTGTATCATTCGATCAGCACGAAAGTTAGCCAATAACACTCCATCTTCTGGCTTTATACCTTGATAGTTACCTATTACTGTAGGTCTGATAAACTCATCAGTTATGTTGCTTTGGTAGTTATTGTCAATCAACGACATCACACTATCGTGACAAGGTGCCTTTGCAAATGCGATAGCTTCGTAAGCTTCAATTGTTCTTTCCCATCTGTTATCACGATCCATAGCGTAATAACGTCCAGAGACAGTAGCAATTCTTATGTCATTGCCCTTTATACTCTCTTCAAATTCTTGAATGCATTTTTTCCCCGAATTTGGCAATGTATCTCTGCCATCTAAAAATGCATGTATCACCACTTTAATTCCGTGTTGCGATATTTTATTTGCTAGAGTTGAAATATGTTTTTGGTGCGAATGAACACCACCGTCTGACACTAATCCCATTATATGGCATACGCCATGCTTACTTTTTAAATTGCCAATAAAGTTTTGTAGATTTGCATTGCTTTCTATTGTTTCTATTTCTTGATTAATGCGCTGTAGGCTTTGCATCACTATTCTGCCACTGCCAATATTCATATGGCCAACTTCTGAATTGCCTATCTGACCATCTGGTAACCCAACATCGGTTCCACAGGCAGATAAACTGCATTTTGGGTAATTAGAGCTAATATACTGCCAACAGGGTGGATTTGCATTGCTAATAGCATTATATTCACTATTCTCTATTCCATTTCCCCAGCCATCTAGTATACATAAAACAACCGATTTAAAGTTCATACGGTGCTAGAATTCTATAGATATAACATGATACCAAGAACAAACTCTTTCCACAATCTCAATATTGCGTGACATAAAGTTTGTAAAGGAAGAGTTATCAAATATCACATAGGTGCGTCAGAACAATATCAGATCTCTTGCATAAAAAGCTAGCTTTGGCATGTGTGAAAAAACTACTTGACAAGTTCCTCCAAACCCATTATAATGATACTGAAGCTATTTATTTATCTTCGCAATCTGTGCAGGTTAATGACAAAAAACTTAGGGTATTTGGCGTCTCATGTTTAAATTTTTGCACTACGCGCACCTCATGTCTTTTTAAAACTTCTGGTTTTTACCTATACAAGCTGGAACGCGCTTATAAGTCGTTTAAGACAGTATAGAACGTCAAATAGACAAGGGAGAATTTGAATACTAGCTGCCTTAGAGTTTTTTTGCCTTTTTTTCCGCTCAGTAAATTTCTTAACGTTTATAGTTTGGGTTATTTTCATTTAAAAGTAGCTGAATCGTAGCGTTGAGGATAAAAACGCCGATATTTGAGGTACAT
>JAITFM010000065.1 GCA_031281335.1 Rickettsiales bacterium
CAAGCTTAATTAAGATGATATTATAATCAAATAATTAATCTATAGTAAAAAATGGGCATGGGAAATGGAGAGCGATTGGGAACTTTTGCAGTGTACAGTAAGTTCCCTTAGCATATTATGCATGTAAAGTATGAAGACTCTGCATAAAAGGCTTACAAGTATTACAATCAAATATTATATTACTTCTGACTTGCTTATTCTCAGGCTTTCGAAGTTTCTTCTCATTAAAATCCTCAAGTGCGCTATTAAAATCATCTATGGTAATGGTCATCCATACGTTATCATTTTTTATCCCTTCTTTTTTAGCCCTAAGTATAGCACAACGTTTTGCTTTATTTACCAAATCTTTTAGATCAGCTCCCGAAAAACCACCAGTTTTTTCGTCATTTGCAAGTTCTTTGACATTTACTTCTGTTGTTACGTGCTCTTTATCTAAACCCTTGTCCAGATAAAGATTTAGTATTTTCTCACGTAGGTCTTTATCTGGTAGAGGAATATCAATATGTTCAGATAAACGACCCGACCTAATCAGTGCTTCACCTAAATACTCCAGATGATTAGTTGCAGCAATCACTATTACACCTTCGCGAGGGTTGAGACCATCAAGCTCGGTTAAGAGCTTATTTATAACGTCGTTGGATGTCCGAACACCACCATGACCACTATCAACACCACGTTTTCCAACAGAATCTATTTCATCTATAAAAATTATGCATGGAGCATTTTCTCTTGCTTTTTTAAAAAGAGCTCCTATATAAGATGCACTGTCACCGACATATGGTTTCATAAAGTCAGGTCCGGAAACACTAATAAATTTAGCATTAGCTTCATTTGCAATTGCACGAGCAATAAGAGTTTTGCCACACCCAGGTTTACCGTGAAGAACATAACCTGTTGGTGTCTTGTAACCCACAGCTTGAGATAGTTTCATTGTTGTTTCTTCAATATGACCACAAACCTCTCTCGCCACTTCTCTTACTTGGTCTGAAACAATAACATCATCAAGCGTTACTTTTTCTCCCAATTGAGTGGGATCAACCAATTCTATTGAGAAGTCACCCTTTTTTCGTTTAACTAGATCACTGAGACTAAAAAATTCACTCTCCTTTACAAGGAATTCCTTTTTGTCAGACAGTTCTGTTGGGTCGAATAATTTCTCCTTAGTGTTTGTTATATCCAAACTCTGCACTTCTTTGGCTGCCTTAGCACTAGGTTCACACGCTTTGGATGTAACATATTTAGCTATAAATGCAAACACAAGTATAATCGCACCTATTACATATAATATCTCTGGTGCAACTATAGTGGACGCAATTATACCGGGTGCGGCCATATCAGTTGCAAAAGTTGATATTACTATTATAGCACCTAACGGCAACATTGAGTAAAAAACGATAGTACTTCTATTCTTTGCTTTCTTCATCTGTATCAAATATCCAGGTCCATTTGGATATTTAGATGTATAAATATCCACCGGAGTTTTGCGATCAGAATTTTTTAACCAAGGATTCACACCCTTCATTATCAGAGTTAGTATTGTTGCTTCACTGCAATGATTGGCAGCATAGTGTAAAAGATTATTTTTGTTACCGTCTACTATATCCACCTTAGCTTTTGCTGCTAGAAGCTCCACTAGCTCAGTATGGTCATTTTTAACGGCTAACTGTAAAGGAGTGTCTTCTTTTTTAGAATAATTTTTATTACATTTATTAACATCAGCCCCTTTTTCTACTAGAAGCTCTGCTATCTCCTTATAGCCTTCCGTAGCAGCTAACTGTAAAGGAGTGAATTCATCAAGAAAGCCTTTGGCTCCGTAATCAATATCGATCCCTTTTACTTCTAATAAAGCTCTCACTAAATTTGTAGCACCAATTGCAGTAGCTATGTACAATAATGTGACTTCATCGTACTTTGCTTCAGGGTAGCCATTTTGTACAGTAAATGGATGATTTATGCCGAATTCATTTTCCTCCCACTCTCGGTATACAACTTTCTCTTTTAACTTACTTTTTATTTTCTCAATTACATTACTCTTATTTAGATCATTTTCATTATTTACTGAAGCTAATATCTCTCCCAATCCCAACTTACTCGATCCCATGATTTCCTCCTATTAAAAAACAGTACAATTTAACTATTGCACATTTTAATAAAAAAGTCAAACGTTTATATATTTCTTCATACTTTGTATAAAGTTATTATTGCTTACTTTAGTTTGCTGTAGCTTGATCAAAAGAAGTGGAATTCAATGGCAGCATATTACAAATTAACTTTACAAAAAACTCAATAAAGCTAAGTATGTTTATATATCTAGACAGGATTAATTTGGTGGGTTTTATGTCATGTAAAATAGTACGCGGAAGGAGAGGGATTCGAACCCTCGATACGACTTTTCAATCGTATAACGGTTTAGCAAACCGCCGCCTTCAGCCGCTCGGCCACCCTTCCAAATCTTGAACTTCAAAGTAAGTACTTTATATAATACCAAGACTTCACAACCTGTCTAATGCTTTTAATAGTAGCATTTCATGTTATTAGATAGTAGAATCTCTTCTAAACCAGTCAATAACTGTAATTTTACTATAATAAACAACCTAAGCTAATGCGCATCAATCTCAACTTTTAATAGCGTTTTCAATAATGCTCTTTGCTTCTTTCATACCAACCCATTTTCCAACTGTTACTGTTTTTCCTTTCTCTAAGTCTTTGTAGTGTGAAAAGAAATGAGTAATCTTATCCAGTAGGTTTTTGGACAAATCAGAGTAGTCCTTCACATTATCATAATAGTTATCAACACTGGAAACAGGCACAGCTAATATCTTTTCATCTTCTCCTTTTTCATCCTTAGTAAGTAAAGCACCTATTGGACGTACCGATATTAAAACACCAGGTGCTAGGGGGAATTGAGTTAACACTAAAACATCCACGGGATCACCATCACCTGCACAGGTGTTTGGCACAAATCCATAATTGCAAGGATAGGTCATTGAGGTAGATAAAAACCTGTCAACTTGTAGCAATCCAAGCTCTTTATTAAATTCATACTTTATAGGCTCAGCATTTGCACCTATTTCAATTATCACACTCATTGCATCTGCTGTCGCAGTTATTTTACTCAAATCCATAAATTACCTCTTACTTTAAGAGCAAGTATTATACAACATACACTTCTTAGTTGCCACATTTACATCTTTATGAACAAAAATCTGCCTGAGAACCAGCTAAATCAACTTGGACAAATAAATGGCAGCTCTGCAGCCCGTTTTTATGAATGAAGACAAGATATTGTAACCAAACGCGCTTTCAGCGTTGTGCTCAATTGCAATGTCTCTGTGTTCCAACTCTTCATCGCGAAACTTACTTATAGTTTCTCTTAGTTCTCCATCTTCTAAATGCGAAACTTGCTCTTTATAGTGCTCTCCGATCACTTCCTCAACTGCAGCAGTGCAAGCCATAGCAGCCTTTCTGCCCATAATGGCAGTTGCAACACCAAGTGACACTCCCAAAACACGCCAAACTGGCAACAAAACAGTAGGACGGACTTTTTGTTCTTTGATTTTCTCATTAAAATAGTGAAAATGCTTTTTTTCCTGCTCTTCCATTTCAATTATCTCTTTGATTATAGAAGACTTTTTAAGAATAAATTTTTGACCAGAATAGATGCAAATAGCTCCATATTCTCCAGCATGGCTTACCCTAATTGCTTGCTGCAAGAACTTACTGCTGCTATACCTTAAGTTATTTAGATTTCTTTTTCTCTCCACAATACACCTTACCCGACATAAACAGAGCTGCTATGAGATAAATTAAATTCCACGTTGCTAGGGAAACACCTAGAACGTAATGGGGTCTGTCACAAGAAGGAGAGTAGTTAGGATTTAAGAGGTTATTTCTCAGCTCTTCTACGCTAACGTTACCGCTTGCTTGCTCTGTACACCCTAAAATATCATGGAATAAGCGGAGTTCAAGACCTACATGATAAAAAGATATTATCGCACCGATGAGATAACTGCAAAACATCGCATAGGCTAAAATTTTGCTGTTTTTAAACATGTGTGCCACTGCAAGCAACCCTGCAACATAGTAAACTACCCGCTCGTATATACATAATTTGCATGGCAGCATATTAAAAAAATACTCTAGCACATATGCGAAAATTAGAGCAACGGCACTTGACAGCAGAAAGATTGTAGGGACCTTGCAACTGTTGTTTGTACTAGAGCTATCTGACATAATTAATGAGTTACTACAACAACTGTAAAAAGTCAACTATTGCTTGACAACATTTCATATAATTAAGGAGTGCTGTATAAAATATATTTAATGCTTTTAGTGATACTCATAGCTATCTTTCCTATGCCTTATTGCAGTAATTAGTACTACATAATCTCGAGCTTTTATTTGGTAAATTATACGGTAATCGCCAACACGTAATCTGAAATATCCTTTAAATCTGCCAGATAATGGCTTTCCTAACTTAGTTGGATTAACCCTAAGACGCTCCTGTATAGCTTTATTTACTCTTGATTCTATCGTTACCGGTAGAGCTGGGAGATCTCTTTCAGTAACATTCTTTAAAAATTTAATTCTGTAATGTTTTATTTCCACTTAACGTCTTTGTGATCAACATCTCCACTTAACGTCTTCGTAATCAACTGTTTCTTCATCTGGAGTATTACGTTTAATAGAAAGCTCAGCCAGCGCAATGTCTTCCTCATGTTCAATTGCTTCCTGTATGAACTTCTCTGCTAGCTCTTGAATGGGCTGGTCTTTTATTTTGGCCAGGTGAGCAAGATCCTCTAAAGTTTCTTTGCTGAGAGTTATACTAGTACTTGAATCTGCCATAAGTTTTACTAAAATCTACTACTGTAATAATTATACAACATTTTTTATAATTTTTCAATAAAGAAAGTTGCTGATATATAAAAAGGATTTTATGCACCTGCGTTAACAAACAATTAAAAATATAGAACAACACATACCCATGCGTCACTCTATAACTTTTTTACCTTATTTTCAATTTCTATACATATGCTTGCTGTTTGGATATTGATTCAGTACTCAACTCTTGCATATTAGTTGCAACTACTATCCATTTCTTCGACCTCCTTTTCAGTATATAACTCATTCTTACCTTTCATCCAGCTGTTATCATATTGAATATTAACCTCTCCTCCGTTGGTTTTAAAACCGACACTGTTTGGGAGTAAACCCAGATCCGTTTATTACTAATTTCACTACACGAGTATCTTCCCTTTTTGCCCATTCGCTTAATCTCCTCAAATATTTTTCTGGGATTGGATATCCATATTGCCTTGGAAGTCACTGAAACACTAAAGGAGTGTTAACTGCAAAAGTATACGGAGATCCTGGCTTTAAATTTTGACCATTATAATTCACAATAAAATTACCTCTTTATTAAATAAAGTAATACTTTATCACATGGTATTAATATATCAACTACTTATTTAATCATTAAATAATAATTATTTGTTTATTAGTAATATTGATAAGGTGAAAGA
>JAITFM010000072.1 GCA_031281335.1 Rickettsiales bacterium
CTTGAGAACATCAAGATTACCAAACAAAACAGCTTGATTCGATTCCTTATCTTGCCTATTTTTATTTGCAAAGTAAATCAATGTGTCTATTGACTCATACAGCTGCTTTCTGTTTTGATGCACACTATCACACGCTCCAGACTTAATTAGGCTTTCTAGTGCTCTTTTATTTATTATATGACCCGAATTTTGAATGAATTCCCATACGTCCTTATAAGCGCTTGAACGTGTGTTCACTATTCCTTCTGCTATAGAAAAACCAACATTACGCAAAGCAGCAATGCCGTAGCGTATGCGTTCACCCTCTATTGAAAATTCAGCTCTAGACTTGTTTATATCAGGTGAAAGAACAGAAACTCCACTGAATTTTGCAGCGTGATAAAACAAATTTAGTTTGTCTCTGTCATCGATATTCAGATTCATCAAGGCTGTGAAAAATTCTAACGGATAGTTAGCCTTAAGGTAAGCTGTTTGGTAAGATATCACTGCATATGCGGCTGCGTGAGATTTATTAAATCCATAACCAGCAAATTTTGCAACAAGGTCAAAAATATAACTTGCCCTATCATAATCAACACCATTTTTCGTTGCTCCTTGGATGAAAAGTTCACGTTGTTTATCCATCTCTTCTTTGATTTTCTTACCCATAGCACGTCTCAGTAGATCTGCTTCAGCTAAGCTATATCCAGAGAGAATACGCGCTATTTCCATCACCTGCTCTTGGTAGATTATTACTCCAAATGTTTCTTTTAATACCTCCTCGAGTAATGGATGAATATAATCTGGCTTTTCAAGCCCGTGCTTTCTTGCAACATAAGTTGGAATGTTATCCATCGGCCCTGGACGATAAAGGGAAATCAAAGCGATGATATCTTCAATGCAGTCTGGCTTTAGTTTGATTAAAGCTTCTCTCATTCCCGAACTTTCAAGCTGGAACACTCCAATTGAATCACCTCTTGAGAGCATTTCATAGGTTCTCTGACTATCCAAAGGAACCGAGGAAATATCAATTTTTCTTTCATTACGATTAATTAAGCGACAAACATGATCTATCAACGTCAGTGTACCAAGTCCGAGAAAGTCAAACTTTATTAGCCCAGCTTTCTCCACATATTTCATGCTGTATTGAGTAATTGGCAGAGCCGAATTTGGATCATAATAAACAGGAACAAAATTTTCTAACTTTTGATCGCATATCACAATTCCAGCCGCGTGAGTTGAAACGTGACGATATATCCCCTCAAGCTTAAGAGAGATATCAAGGAGTTTTGCAATTACTTCATCGCTATCCCTTTCTTTCTGCAGGTTTTGATCAAGCTCTATCGCTTGTGATAAAGTTACAGGGTTTACCGGATTAAACGGAACCATCTTAGATATTTTATCCACCTGAGCGTAAGGCATCTGCAATACCCTGCCAACATCGCGCAGCACAGCTCTTGCCTGTAATTTTCCAAAAGTGATTATTTGAGCAACATAACCGTACTTCTTACGAACATAGTCAATAACTAAATCCCTCCTTTCCTGGCAGAAATCGATGTCAAAGTCGGGCATCGATATACGATCAGGATTTAAAAATCTTTCAAAGATCAGACCAAATTTTATTGGATCAAGATCTGTAATCTGCAGCGCCCAAGCAACAATTGATCCAGCACCAGAACCTCTTCCTGGACCAACTGGAATGCCATTTGCTTTACTCCAACGAATGAAATCAGAAACTATCAAAAAGTAGCCAGCGTAGTTCATTGAAGTTATTACGCCTAGCTCGTAATCCAGCCGATCGTGGTATTGTTTAAGGTCTATGTCTGTTTCATTCGCAATGCGGAATTCCAACCCCGCAGTTGCCTGTTCCTTCAGTTCTTCATTCTCAGTTTTATTCTCTCGACAAGGAAATTTAGGCAAAATAGGCTGCCTACTTCTTGGCATGTAAGAGCACCGTCTAGCTACTACTGAGGTATTATGAATCGCTTCGGGGATATCGCTAAATAGCTCCTCCATTTCCGCCACAGATTTGAAATAATGCTCAGTGGTTAGCTTCTTTCTGTTATTCTCGAGAGAATAACTTCCCTCTGATATGCACGTTAATATATTATAAGCCTCATAATCAGACCTGTTGAGAAAAAATACATCATTCGTTGCAACCAGCGGTATATCGTGCTGGTAAGCAAAGTCTATTAAGGTTTCTTCGAGCTCCAACTCCTTACTCAGCCCATGACGCTGCAATTCAACGTATAAATGACCATTGAATGCTGAGAGCAGTCTTTTTATCGTTTCTTTATCTTGCTTCAACAACAGTTGAGCCAATATGCCATCATATCCACAAGTTAAGGCGATTAGGCCTGAATTTAAATTTAATAGCTCATCAAAATCAACGTAAGGAATATCGTTGCTATTTTCGCGCTTTCTAAAGGACTCACTCACCAAAGTGACCAAATTAGTGTACCCTTGCTCGTTTTTTGCAAGCAATAATATGGGTAGATTTTGTTCTGAGTGTCGAACTATAATATTGCACCCTATTATTAGCTGTATTCCTCTACTTGCCGCATATTCTGCAAATTCGAGTGAGCCAAATAAGTTACCTGAGTCAGTTATCGCAACTGCTGGCATTTTATTCCGCAAACAAAGGCTACTCAGCTCCTCAATTTTGACCGAACTCTCAAGCAGTGAATAAACACTGTGAACACGCAAGTGTATGAACATAAAAAAACTTCAGACCAGTAATAAAAGAATAGCATTAATTTACTCATGAGGAACAAAAATTTGTGTTCAAGAGTTCCGACATAAAAAACTACTTGACAACCTTTGCCAATACCCTTATCATATTATTGGAGCTATTTATTTAGCTTCAATCTGTGCAGATTAAACGACGAAAGTATTACGGTTGGCGTCTTATGTTTAATTTTTTGCACTATGTGCATCTCGTGTCTTTATTAATTTCACCTAGACTTCTAGGCTTTTCCCTATACAAGCTGAAACGCGCTTATAAGTCGTTCAAGGCAGTATAGTACGTCAATTTGCAAGATTAGAGAGTGAGCAACTTCTACCACGGGATTTCTTTTGTCTTTTTTTCTGCTTAGTAAATTTCTTAAATATTAAACTAAGGTTAGTTGCGGTTTAAAAGCAGCTAGATTGCAGCGTTTAAGACTAAAAAGATGCCAATATTTTTGAACAGGTATTGACCAGGGCTTCTTTTGCTTTTTTCTCGCCTGGTAAATTTCTTAAATATTTATTATTAAAGTGGTATCCTGGATCCAAGTGTCAGCTACTTGGATGACGGGAGAAGGGGTACTGAAATGACACCATCATAGAACTTCAGCTATATTCTATGATTTTACATATTAAATTAATTATTTATATCTTTTTGCTAAGATATAAATTATACTGATATGGAAATTTACGCTTTTTTTAGAGAAATCACTTTATGCTTGATATTGAAGAATTAACAAATTAGAGGTTGAAGTTATGATAATCAATCGACAAGTAAATAAAAATATAACTAAAGAAGAGTATTTCAACAATGGTGGTAAGGGATTTAACTCACCACATATTATAGAAATAGAAGAACTAAATATCAAAGTAGAGGTTTATTCTCATAATTTAAGAGCAAGTAAAGTTCCTAAAATTGAAAGTGAGATAAGAGAAACAGCTACTAATTTTAAAAATGCATTTAAGTTGGAACCTAGCAGCTCAGAACAAACATTCAAGATTTATGTGTTCGACGATAAGGATGATTACACTCACCTTGGCAGGAGCAATAGTGAAAGCAATGCTTTTGGATTGGGTCTTGGAGATGAAGGTGGTATGTGTCGTCCAGGGAGTGATAATGTTTGTGCTGAAATGTACGTTTACCAGAAAGGTGGTGTTCTTAACTTCCCACATGAATTTGCTCATGGTTTAACTTACTTGGCGGGAGGCAAACAAGTATTCGAAAATTCTCCTAAAGCATTAACGGAGGGAATTGCAGATTATTTTGAACACTACTCAGATCACAAATTCAATGCTCAAGGATCGAGCATTGATAAAACCGGAGCTGAAGCTAAGAGTTTAAGCGAAATCTTAGTATTAAAATACTCAGACGATAATAAAAACGATGATAGTCTAGTTTATAAAACTGGTCATGCGTTGGTAATGTATTTACAGGAAAAAGATCCTAGTTTGTTACAAGACTATCTAGAAGCTTTACGCAAAGGTGAATCACATAAGTCAGAAGGTTTTCTCTCTCAAATAAAAGGTCAAGATGATGCTTTCAAGGGCTGGCTTGCTGAAAATAATACAGACACTGCAATGAAGAAAATCAATGCCCTGCAAGTTACAAAGGGAGATTTTATAGCAGCTGGTCAAGAAATAGTGGATAAAGAAATTAAAAATGTATCCTACTATAGAGCCGACATAAAAACAATGGATGGAGAAGAGGTTGGAAGCTTCTCTCCTGTAGAATATGTTGCGTTTTATGATGTCGCTCGTGCTGTTAACAGGGCAACAAATGATAGTCTCGATATATCAAAGGAATATCACTTCTTAAAGGTACTA
>JAITFM010000108.1 GCA_031281335.1 Rickettsiales bacterium
AGATTGCCGTCTGGTGGGTCTTTGATAATAACTTTAACTGAGGCGTTTGTTTCAATAGATGTAAACTCAGGGAAAATGACGGGGGAAGATAGTATAGAAGAAACAGCTTATAGAACCAATATGGAAGCAGTACCTGAAATATCAAGACAGGTGAATTTAAGAGGCTTATCAGGGTTAATAGTGGTCGATTTTATTGATATGTTGAGGTATCAGTATTGTAGAGCTGTTGAGTCTGCTATTAGGCAGGCGTTCAAGGATGATAAAGCTAGAGTTCAGTTCAGCTACATAAATGATTTTGGTTTAATGGTGTTTTCAAGGCAGAGAATTAAACCAAACATACAGGAGATTAACACTACAGAGTGCTTACATTGTAAAGGAATTGGAAAGGTAAAATCAAATGAAGTAATTGTTGCATCAATACTGAGAGACTTGCAACACGTTGCTATTAGGAATCGGAATAGGTCGTTTGATTTGGTAGCACATGGTTCTATTATAGCGCATATTTTTAATAATAAGCATGATACAGTTTCTACAATTGAAAGAGAGTTTAATATTAAATTAAACGTTAATGCTGATAACAATTTGAGTATAGGTGCATTCATTTTAAAACGAGGTGATGACGTTAATTTAAATGATTGTAAGCCATTGCAAAACTCTGGTTACAAAATTGAGACTAGTAACAATGAAAGAGCTGATAATTCAGGTGGATTGCAAAGCAATTTTTGGTTAACTAAGTGGCTTTCACGTCTTTTGAGCTCTAATAGCTAACTAGAAATCCTAAATGGGACTTGTAATTGGCAAGTTCTATACTTATATATTTTTATATCAGATAATATTTATACAAGGGAGTATTCATTATGGGAAGAGCAATAGGTATAGATCTTGGAACGACAAATTCTTGTGTTGCGATAATGCAGGGCAAGGATACAAAGGTAATAGAAAATAAAGAAGGGGCAAGAACTACCCCATCTATAGTTGCATTTACTTCATCAGGAGAAAGGTTGATTGGTGCTCCTGCAAAAAGACAAGCAACCACCAATGCAAGTAACACTTTTTTTGCTACTAAGAGATTAATAGGTCGTCAGTATGGTGACCCTGAAATGAAAAATCTAAATGTGCCATATAAAGTGTTTGCGGCAAAAAATGGCGATGCTTGGGTTAAAACAACAGATGGTAAAGAATACTCCCCTAGTCAAGTTGGTGCGTTTATACTACAAAATATGAAAGAAGCAGCAGAAGCTTATCTTGGAGAGGAAGTAAAGGATGCTGTAATAACAGTGCCAGCATACTTCAATGATTCTCAGCGTCAAGCAACAAAAGATGCAGGGAAAATTGCCGGATTGAATGTACTCAGAATAGTTAACGAACCGACTGCTGCAGCTCTTGCCTATGGTCTTGATAAGAAACATGGACACACAATAGTGGTATATGACCTTGGTGGTGGTACATTTGATGTTTCAATACTTGAAATAGGTGACGGAGTTTTTGAGGTAAAGGCTACAAATGGTGACACTCATCTTGGAGGTGAAGACTTCGATAATGCAGTGGTGAGTTATTTACTTGATGAATTCAAGAAAAGTGATGGCATTGATTTGAAAAATGATCCAATGGCTATGCAGAGAATCAAGGAAGCTGCTGAAAAAGCGAAAATTGAATTATCAAGTGCAATGGAAACGGAAATAAATCTACCGTTTATTACAGCTGATGCAAGTGGTCCAAAACACTTAAATATGAAGTTAACAAGGGCAAAGCTTGAAAGCTTAGTAAACGATTTAATCGAAAGGACTATGGCTCCTTGCAAAAAAGCTCTTGAGGATGCCGGTTTGTCTTCTAGTCAGATTGGTGAAGTAGTTCTTGTTGGCGGCATGACTCGTATGCCAAAAGTAATAGAGAAAGTTAAAGAATTCTTTGGCGAAGATCCACATAGAGGGGTAAACCCAGATGAAGTTGTAGCAATTGGAGCTGCAATACAAGCAGGGATTGTTCAAGGCGATGTAAGAGACGTGTTATTGCTTGACGTAACTCCACTTTCTCTTGGTATTGAAACACTAGGGGGAGTGTTCACTCCACTTATTGAGCGCAATACTACCATTCCTACTAAAAAATCTCAGGTGTTTTCAACTGCAGAAAGCAACCAAACAGCTGTTACCATTAAGGTGCATCAAGGTGAAAGAAAATTGGCAGTTGATAATAAACTGCTTGGCCAATTTAGTTTGGAAGGAATACCACCTGCTCCTCGTGGAGTTCCTCAGATCGAAGTTACGTTCGATATAGATGCAAATGGAATAGTGCATGTTTCTGCGAGAGATAAAGCTATTGGAAAAGAGCAAAAAATACGCATTCAGTCTTCAGGTGGTTTGTCTGATGATGAAATAAACCGCATGTTGAAAGAAGCTGAAGAAAAGGCACAAGAGGATGAGAAACGTAAGAAATTCATTGAAGTGAAGAACCAGGCAGATAGCTTAGTTCATTCTACAGAGAAGTCTTTGAGGGAATATGGTGATAAAGTCTCACCAGAAGATAAGTCTGCCATTGAAAATGCAGTGAATGATTTAAAAGAAGCTAGCAAATCTGATAACATTGATGATACTGATTCAATACAGCAGAAAATTACTAATCTCTCTCAATTATCTATGAAACTTGGAGAAGCTATGTATAAAGAATCTCAGCAAAACAGTGCTGAAAGTGACTTTTCATCAGAAGGAAATCCACATGACAAAGAAGAAAAAGTAGTAGATTCTGATTACCAGGACGTAGATAATAAAGAAGAGAATAAGTAGTTGGTGTACCCCTTTCTTATCATTCCGGTGCGTGACGCTGAAATCCAGAAAAAAAGAAACATGGACCCAAGTAGTCACGCTGCTTGGATAACAGGAGCTATGTATGGATATCATTAAGGCAATAGAAGAAAAAATACGCAATGCAATAAATGTAGTTGATGTTAACATCGTTGATGAGTCTGTTAAACATGCGGATCACTATTTTTCCTCGCCTTCAACATTACCTTCACACGTTGGATTAATACTAATATCTGACGACTTCGTTGGAATGAGTGTTCTAAAGAGGCACAAGTTGATTTATGAATTGTTGAAGAGTGAGATAGAGCGAGTGCATGCAATTTCTCTTCAATTGTATACGCAAAGTGAATACAATTTGAAAAATAAAATAATAAAAGCGTGAAAGAAGAATCTTTGTTGGTTAAAGCGGGAAGAAAATTCAATGACTACAAAGGTTCCATGAGCCCGCCAATTTATCATTCTTCTACCATACTATTCCCTACTTACAAGGACTATTTAAATGCAGCTAATGGGAAAAGTATATACGATGTGATCAACGATGGCGTTGCAAGGGATTATAGTTACAGCAATGTTGGTACCCCCACTGTTCATTACCTTTCAAGCGCGCTTGCTGAAATTGATGGTAGGGGGCAGGCATTAATCTATCCCTCTGGACTATTTGCACTTACCTTCGCTATTTTGACTTTTACTAAAGCAGGTTCGCATGTTCTGATTCAAGATAATAGTTATTATCGACTTAGGAGGTTTGCTGAAAATGAGCTGCCAAGAAGGGTAATAGAAGTAACTTTTTATGATCCAACACAGGACATAGCTGATTTGATTCAAAGTAACACTTCACTCATCATGATCGAAACTCCTGGCTCTGTAACATTTGAAATTTCAAATATAGAACACATAGTAAAAGTTGCTAAGAAACACGGGATCGTAACCGTTTGCGACAATTCGTGGGCCACTCCTTTATTATTTAAGCCGCTCGATTATGGAATTGATGTTGCACTGTATGCAGTTACAAAGTATCTAGCCGGTCACTCGGATTTATTGATGGGAGCTATTGTTGCTGAAGGCGAGGTTTTTAAATCGCTTTATGAGAGCTACAAAAATTATGGAGTTACTGTTCAATC
>JAITFM010000034.1 GCA_031281335.1 Rickettsiales bacterium
TCATGTTTAAATTTTTGCACTATGTGCACCTCACGTCTTTTTAAAACTTCTGGTTTTTACCTATACAAGCTGAAACGCGCTTATAAGTCGTTTAAGACAGTATAGAACGTCAAATAGACGAGGGAGAATTTGAATACTAGCAGCCTTAGAGTTTTTTTGCCTTTTTTTCCGCTCAGTGAATTTCTTAACGTTTACAGTTTAGGTTATTTGCATTTAAAAGTAGCTAAATCGTAGCGTTGAAGATAAAAACGCCGATATTTGAGGTACATATAAATAATTAGCCACCGACGGGACTTCTTTTGCTTTTTTCTCGTTCGGTAAATTTCTTAAATATTTATTACTAAAGTAGTATCCTGGATCTCAGTGTCAGCTACTTGGGTGACAAGAAAAGGAGCTACTTACATGACACCACTTTTGCTTCAATATTTGCAAATTAACCACGCTCCTTAATAGATACCAAAGTTTTGAATCTAAACACAACCTCAATTCGCACCTAAAAAGGTGCGAAGCAGGAGGTATTATGTCTAATAACCACATATTATTCGGCTAATAAAAAATTTGCAAACGTTTTTTCAATTAACTATGGAAAAAATTTGTCTGCGTGAGAATTTTTCATAGCATTCAACGTATCATAATCTGTAAAATCTAATTTTATTGGTGTGATAGTGATAAATCCTTCTTTGATTTTACCTACGCTACCACTACCTGAGTGTTCTCGAGACCAGTTTAAACTTAAAGAGCCATCTGAATTTTCAGTAAAGGTTAAATCTCCATCAATGTTATATTCACCTTGCTCAACAAACTCTATTCCTTTTACTTTTCCCACAGCAGGAAGATTTACACTCATCGCTATATTTTTAGGCCAGCCAATTTCTACTAGTTTAGCAATAACCTTTGGTGCAAAAACCTTTGTATTGTGCCAGTTTATCCCGTTATGATATACTTGGCTTAGCGCAATAGAAGGTATAGATCTTGCAGCGCCTTCCATAACAGCACCAATTGTTCCTGAATAACAAACATCGTCCCCGACGTTTGACCCAATATTTACTCCAGATAATATTAAATCTGGCTTTTTATCCATGATCTTATTCAGTGCAATAATAACACAATCTGCAGGAGTACCAGATACACTGAATTCCTTTTTACCATGTTGGTTTACTCTAATAGATTGACTTATTGGGTAATCAAGAGATCTTGCTGCTCCACTTCTGTCAGTATCTGGTGCCACTACCCATATTTCTGATGCAAAATTTTGTGCAATCTCTTTGAGTAATTTTATTCCTTCACTTTCAAAACCATCATCATTTGTTATCAATATTATCATATGAAATTTTATATACTCCAAAGTTATAATAAGTAATTCTAGTTACTGGTTGCAAATAAATATATCGCTCTTACCTACTTTCAATCATCTGCAGCTTCTATTGATTTTCTAGTACTTTACCTCTACCATGCATTAAATTCATGGCTTGACGAAAAAATTAATATGATTCCATATTTGTGCACTAGTTCCAGTATTGGGAGATAATTGTATATGATTAATTTGGAAAATTTGAAACGAGAACTTGCTAAATTGCAAATGCAGATAGATTATCATGATGTCTTATACCACCAAAAAAACAAGCCGGAAATCACTGATGCTAAATATGATGAGCTAAAGCGAAAGTTAACTGAGATAAAGGAACAACTTCCAGAAATTCATGCAACACAAGATAGTATTGGTGCTGCACCTGATGAGAGATTTTCCAAAGTGGAACATCAAGAACCCATGCTCTCTCTTGAAAATGCTTATGATGAAGAAGGTGTGGAGAGTTTTTTATCTAAGGTAAAGAGGTTTTTAATTGAGGATGAAATAGAAATATTATGTGAGCTAAAAATTGATGGGCTGTCGTTTTCTGCAATTTATGAGGATGGAAGGTTTGCTAAAGCTGCAACTCGAGGCGACGGTTTTGTAGGAGAAGATGTCACCTACAACGTAGCAACAATAAAAGGCTTCCCTAAATTTTTGCAAGGTGTGCAAGGAAGGCTGGAAGTAAGGGGGGAAATATATATTAGCAACAGCGACTTTTTAAAGTTAAATGAAAACAATGAGTTTGCCAATCCTAGAAATGCGGCTGCTGGTTCTCTGAAGCAGTTGGATGCGAACGTTACAGCAAGCAGACAACTTAGATATTTTGCTTATTCTTTGATTGGTGGAACGGAAAAAAGCCAAAGTGAAGTACTAAAGAGACTTGAAGAACTTGGCTTTTGCGTAAATGAGCATCGGTTCTTAACAAGCAGTTTGAATGGAATGCTGAAGTTCTATAACGAGATCTATGATCGTCGCTATAACTTGGATTATGATATTGATGGAATAGTCTACAAAGTCAATGATTTGGTGCTGCAAAATCGTCTAGGAAGCACTCATAAGGCACCACGCTCAGCACTTGCGTACAAATTCTCTGCGGTTTATGCAAAAACAAAGCTAAACAAGATATTTATACAAGTAGGTAGAACAGGGGCTTTAACTCCTGTTGCAGATTTAATGCCAGTCAATATTGGCGG
>JAITFM010000048.1 GCA_031281335.1 Rickettsiales bacterium
CAAAAAAATAGATTGCGTTGTTGGTCGCGATTACGAATTAAGTCGCACTATAGAAATATTATTGAGGCGTAGGGAAAACAATCCTTTATATGTTGGAGACCCAGGTGTTGGCAAAACAACAATAGTTGAGGGTTTGGTACTGAAAATAATCGAAGGCAGTGTTCCTAGTGCGCTCAGGTCTAGCACAATTTATGCTTTAGATTTAGGAGCACTCCTCGCAGGAACACGTTATAGAGGCGACTTTGAAGAAAGAATGAAATCCATAACGAAAGCAATCGAGGCAAAGCCAGGCGCTATTCTTTTTATTGACGAAATACACACCATCATTGGAGCTGGTTCAACAAGTGGTAGCTTTCTCGATGCTGGTAATCTGCTTAAGCCCGCACTCGCAAAAGGTACATTACGTTGCATAGGTGCAACCACATACAAAGAATACAGCAATAGCTTTGAAAAAGACAAAGCACTAGCAAGAAGATTTCAAAAAATTAATGTGAAAGAGCCTTCTGTCAATGAAACAATAAAGATGGTAAATGACGTAAAGCCTTACTATGAAGAATACCACAAAGTATACTACTCAGGACGCGCCATTAAGGCTATGGTTAAAATTCTACGTGAGTGTATTCCTGAACAGAAATCACCTGGTAAGGATATTAACATTTTAGATACAGCAGGAGCGTACTGTAGATTACTAAAAAATAGACGTAAAATTGTAAGTAGTAGAGATATTAAGAACACCATCACTAGAATTACAGGTGCACTTTGTAGGTCTGAATTTGACGATATACAAAGAGTACAATCTTTAAAAGACAACCTCAAAAAGGTCATTTTTGGTCAAGAGCAAGCAATAGAATCTCTCGTCAGTTCTATTAAAATTGCTAAATCTGGATTGAGAAATTACAATAAACCCCTAGCAAACTATCTTTTTGCAGGACCAACTGGTGTTGGTAAAACTGAACTTGCAAAACAGTTAGCAAAAAGTATGGGTATGAATCTCGTACGCTTTGATATGTCTGAATATATGGAACCTCATGCAATATCAAGAATAATTGGCTCTCCCCCTGGATATATAGGTTACGACCAAGGTGGGTTGCTTACAGAAGCTGTTTCTAATAATCAATATAGTGTCGTGCTTCTTGATGAATTTGAAAAAGCTCACAGTGATATTTACAACATATTGCTGCAAATCATGGATTATGGTTGCATTACAGACACTTATGGGCGTAAAGTTAACTTTTCCAATGTTATCTTGATCATGACAACCAATGCAGGAGCGTTTGAACGCAGCAAAAGCTCTATTGGCTTTGGACACAAAAATTTTAACATCAGTGATAGCGAAAAAGCAATAGAGCGAGTTTTTAGCCCTGAATTTCGTAATCGTCTTGATGCAGTTATTTCCTTTTCTGACTTAAATATGGATGTGGTTTTGTATATTGTGGATAAATTCATTCAGGAGCTGAGAAAACAGCTCACACAGAAAGGCATAAGCTGTTTAGTAGAAGATGAAGTAAAGTCTTATCTTGCACAAACAGGTTACTGCAAGGAAATGGGGGCACGCCCGATAGAGAGACTGATCGAGAAGGAAATAAAAAGTCACTTAGCTGAAGAAATACTGAACCGTCGACTAATTAAAGGAAAGAAGCTGAGAATTTACATGGATAAAAAAGAAAATAAAATTGCTTTTGATATAACTTAAAATTCTTGTATTGAGTTTCATCTTTGTTACAATTTATAACTTAAGTTTAACTTGAGTTATAGTGATAATAAGCGATAAAGTAAAACAAATCCTAAGCTACTACGAAAGTGAAAATCCTGGGGTAAAAGCAAGCCTTACCTGTATTCTCATGCATGGAAAACTTGGTGGCACTGGCAAATTGGTGATTCTCCCTGTAGACCAAGGATTTGAACACGGACCAATAAAAAGCTTTGAAGTTAATCCTGATGCTTATGACCCACATTATCATTTTCAACTTGCACTTGATTCAGGAATAAGTGCGTATGCTGCTCCACTTGGCATGATTGAAGCTGGCGCTTTGACTTACGCTGGAATGCTCCCGCTTATTTTGAAACTTAATAGCTCCAATTCTTTGCATTCAAAAAGTCTTACTTCTGATCAGGCAATAACTGCCTCTGTGAAAGATGCACTGCGTTTGGGCTGCACAGCCGTTGGGTTTACTATATATCCTGGTTCTGCTAAGTGTTTTGATATGATAGAAGAGGCTCGTGAAATCATAGCTGAGGCTAAGTCCTGTGGGCTTGCAGTGGTGCTATGGTCTTACCCACGAGGTGAGGGAATTTCCAAAGAAGGTGAAACAGCAGTTGATGTTATTGCTTATGCTGCGCACATAGCAGCTTTGCTTGGTGCTAACATAATAAAAGTAAAACTCCCTACTAACCAATTGGAAAAAGAAAAAATAGAAGTGGGAAATATTGAGTCATTATCCAAAAGAATTGAATATGTCAAGAAATCTTGCTTTGCAGGAAAAAGAATAGTAGTTTTTTCTGGTGATGAGTCAAAGTCGATGAATGATATACGCAATGAGGCAAAAGAAATTAAGCAAGGAGGCGGTAATGGTTCAATCATTGGGCGCAACACTTTTCAACGAAAAAGAGAAGAAGCTTTATCTATGCTAAAAGACATCATGGATATCTACATGTAAAAAACGGCTGGGTGGCAGAATGGTTTATGCGGAGGACTGCAAATCCTTTTATACCGGTTCAATTCCGGTCCCGGCCTCTCCTTATAAAAGTTATAACGTCATCCAATAGAAACAAAAAAACTACTTGACAAGTTCCTTCAACCCCTTATAATGAGGCTGAAGCTATTATTTATCTTCAGTCTGTGCAGATAAAACGACAAAAAACTCAATGTACTTGGCGTCTTA
>JAITFM010000022.1 GCA_031281335.1 Rickettsiales bacterium
CCTGGATTTTCTTCTTGAATATCGATTATTACTCCTTTCATATCCTGCACGCTACTTCTTATATCATTTAATATATGCTTAGCCTTGCGTCTAAAACGCCAATCCATAAGTTCTAGTTGAATTTTGGCAATAACGTTGTCTGAAAATGTTCCTGATTTAGCATAAGAAGCATGAATTTCTTTTCTGATACCTGAGATGCGCTCTTCCACTTCTTTTAGTATTAGATCTCGTTCCTTGGTTGATAAACTTTCCTTTGCTTTGACACTAATTAGAATATTATCTGAATCCACTTTCGGGAAAAACTTTACTCCAGGGCCAAAGGTGAAATATAATATACTAAACGAGAATAAAACTAATATAGTAGCACACACAAATTTTTTAGGATGATCTAAAACTTTCTCCAGTGTACTTACGTAAGCTCTTATTATAGGCCCAGTATTCTTTATCTCACCACTTTCTATCGCATTCATTCTTTCAATTTCCTCTTTCGAGGTTACTGAAGGCTTACCAAATATCACACCAAGTGTTGGTATGAAAACCAAAGCCATGATGAGCGAACCGGTCAAAGTTAAAATTATTGTGATTGGTATATATTGCATAAACTTACCAGTCATATCGGACCAAAATAACAGAGGGAAAAACACTGCCAATTTAGTTAATGTTGATGACAGAACTGGATAGAACATATCACGGACTGCAGTATGAAAGGCTTCTACTTTATCCATCCCGCAAATCATTTTTCTGTCAGCATATTCGCTAACTACAATTGCATCATCAACCAACATGCCAACTGCCATAATTAAACTAAAAAGCACAACAATATTTAAGGTTATGCTCATGAAGTAAAGAGCTATTATTCCAACAAGAAAGGAACCCGGTATCGAAAGTGCCACAAGAATAGCTGTTCTTGTACCCATAGAGAGTATCATTATGATTAATATTAACAACACAGCAAATATTATGCCGTTCTCTAGGTCATCAAGCACATTACGGACATTTTTTGACTGGTCGTTTAAATATACCACTTTTAGATTTTCGGGTAACTGGTCTTTTGCCTTATCTATTAGGTATTTCACTTGATTTACTGTATCTATTATGTTCTTTCCATTACGTTTTGAAATTTCTAACACAACACTAGACAGCCCATTGATGCGAGCAAATCCTTCATAATCTTCAAATCTAGGATACACCTTTGCCACATCCTTTATTCTTAAGACTGCATCGCCTTGAGACCTAACAGGAATGTTCATAATATCTTCTATATCTTTTAATAATCCTGACACTTTAACTGAATATTTGCCTGTGTCGTTATCAAGCGATCCGGCTCCTACTAATCTGTTATTGCTCGATATAGCATGAAATATTTCATCTGATTGAATGTTGTATTTTGTTAGTATTGTGGGCTCAATTATCACTTCTATCGTTTCCTTACGTATGCCTGCCACTTCAACCTTGAGAACATTAGGCAGAGATTCTATTCCTTTTTTTAATTTACGTGCTATATCAGTCAAAGCCCTTTCTGGTAGATGACCAACCAATCCAACATTTAATATAGGAAATAAGCTTAAGCTTATTTCGCTGATTATCGGAGATTCTGCTTCAGCAGGTAACTTCGATTTTATGTTTGAAAGCTTTGAGCGGACGTTATCGATCACTTCCTTGTTACTGTACTCTGTGCCAAATTCAAGTATTATATGAGCGCCACCATTAGTTGCTAGGGCATGTAGCTCCTTAACTCCTTCTATGGACCTCAGTTCATTTTCTATCGGAATAGCTAATAACTTCTCACTATCTTCAACAGAAACTCCAGGAAGTCCAACAAACACGCTGATTACAGGAATTCGTATATCTGGGTTGCTTTCCCTTGGCATTTTTATATAGGCGTATGAACCAAAGATAAAAATCACTATAAGCAACAATATTACTGTTCTATTCCTCTCTATAAGCAAGCTTTTCATGTGAATATTTTATTGAATATGCATACTTTTGTATAACATTATATCTGAGATACATTATATATTAATTAATTCTTATATAACTTTTAGAATATTTGTATTAAGTATTAAAATCATCATAAAATTACAATTACAAAATAGACTTCTCACATAACAAACCAATTTCTGGCAGCACGTTGGATTCAGTAGAAAAAAAAAAACTACATGACAAATCTCACCAAACCCATTACCATAGTATTGAAGCTATTATTTATCTTTAGTCTGTGCAGATTAAATGAGAAAAAGACTTAGCATATTTGGCGTCTCATGTTTAATTTTTCGCACTATGTGCACTGCATGTCTTTTTAAAACTTCGGGTTTTTTACCTATACAAGCTGAAGCTCTCTTATAAGTCGTTTAAGACATCAAAAACGCCAATGTTATAAGATAGATAGTGAATATCTAGCTACTCGGGGTTTTTTTGCTTTTTTTTTCTGCTTAGTAAATTTCTTAAACGTTTATGGCTAAGGTTAGTTGCATTGAAAAGCAGCTAAGTCGCACTTATTAAGCGTTTAGGATAAAGAAACGCCAACATTTCGACACAAAAGTAAATAATTAGCCACCACGGGGCTTCTTTTGCTTTTTTTTCGCTTGGTAAATTTTTTAATATTTATAGCAAAAGCAACTTAAGAGCATGCAGCGTTACAGGAAACGCCAATATTTAAAGTAACTGCTTTTTTTCTAGGTTAGGCAAGAAGTCTGCTTTCATTTTGACTAAAATTTTAATCATTACTAACATTAATAAAAATTTAATAATGGTCCTTAACAATATATGAATTAACATGTTCGCAGCTTCGCATGATAGAGGAAATAGAAGAATATTCTCTTAGAGTAGGGACGCAAGAAATAAAGCTAAGCTCAGAGGAACTTAGAGATTCTTACTGTATGTTGAACTTACTTTCTGATATCATAGAAGGAAAAGAAGAGTGGGCCGAACTAGATAAAAATGCTCAATTAGAGGTAATTGAGCAATTAATTAGGAATTTAGCTGATTCAAAGACAAATCTTGATGCACATAATAGAGATGGACGTACCCCTTTACACGTTGCAATTTGGAAGGGTAATGCTGAAGTTGCAAAGCTACTGGTAAAGTATGGTGCAAATGTCAATGATAATTACGAACGCAATCGTACACCACTGCACATTGCCATCGGACGCAAACAACTAGAAATAGCGAGATTGCTGATAAAAAATGGAGCAAATGTTAATGCAAAAACCAACAATCATGGTAAAGATGATTTAACACCAATGCACTTGGCAATTTTTGCAGATACGCTGGAATTTATAGAACTACTAGCTAACTATGGTGCAATAGTCGATGAAAGAGAAAGCACCGAAGGGCACACTCC
>JAITFM010000039.1 GCA_031281335.1 Rickettsiales bacterium
TAATTTTACCTAGATTTCTAGGTTTTTCCCTATACAAGCTGAAACGCGCTTATAAGTCGTTTAAGACAGTATAGTACGCCAATTTGCAGGATTAGAGAGTGAGCAACTTCTACCACGGGGTTCTTTTGTCTTTTTTTCTGCTTAGTAAGTTTCTTAGCGCTTAAGCTAAGGGTCTGTTGCAGTTTAAAAGTCGCTAAATTGCAGCGTTTAGGACTTTAAAAAACGCCAATACTGAAAATAAATACCGACTAGGCTTTCTTTTGCTTTTTTTTCTATTTAATGAATTTCTTAAATATAAAGGTTATATCAACTTTCGTTATCAAATAAGACACATAATAAATTCGCTAAATCTCTAATCGTAGGGAAACTTTTTAATTTACCATTGGAATTTGGTATAATAATGCAGTATAAGGCAATGCTTCAGTTTGCAGGTGTTTGATTGTTAATACAAGTATATATTGAATGGAAAAAATTAGACTTTACGTTGAGAAGGCGTTATCACAAGGCGTTAGTTTAGAGCTTAGTCCAAGGCAAAGTCACTATGTTTGCAACGTCATGAGACTTAAGAAGAATGCCAATATTTCTTTTTTTAATGGAAGGGATGGAGAGTGGTTAGGAGAAATAGTTGATACATCGCGTAAATCAGCGAAAGCTACACTTAAAGAATGTACCAAACAACAGCAATATGAAGAAAATTTATATCTATATTGTACTATGGTAAAAAATGCCGCTTTAGGCAACATAATAAGGCAGGCAACTGAAATGGGGGTAACCTGCATCCAATTTATTTCGACGGAGCATACAGTAGTAAAAAATGTTAATCTGGGTAGAGCAAAATTACAGGCAATTGAAGCGGCAGAACAATGTGGTAGAACAAGTGTGCCAGAGATTTTGCCTCCTATTAATTTTCGTGATTTACCTGACTCTCAGTATAGAAGTTTTATTTTATGTGATGAAACAGGACAGGGAAAGTCTCCTAATGAAGTTCTGAGGAACAAAAAAAATATTGCTATTATTGTTGGTCCTGAAGGTGGTTTCTCACACAATGAACTTAGCTTTGCTGATAAGTTCTGTCAGAAATTAAGTCTAGGAAAGAGAATTTTAAGGGTAGATACTGCTGTAGTTGCTGCGCTCACTTTGGCCAGTGTAAGCATTATTCACCTGTACAGGGTTGCTAACGAAACTTAGAGGTGAATGACAACGATTATTATAACTTTCCTTATCGCTATTATATCCGCTGTCAATGCTTAAAGATCTAGGTAGTTTTTTCTTCTTTAGTGGAACATTATCAGGATCATTAGGGAAAACTTCCCCTTCTTTCTTGTTTTGTAATTCGCTCTCCAGATTTTCAATTTTCTGAACTTTATCCGCAACTATTTTTTGCAATTTCTTGAACATTTCTTCCCGTTCCTTGTTCCTTTCTTCCAACATCTCAATCTTATTCTCATACTCTTTAAATTTCAATTCCAGTTTTGGACCATATTCATTCATTATTTCTTCTTCTATCTCCTGCCGTAACTGTTTTCCTTGCTTCTTAACTTGCTCATCTTTAAGCTTTAGTTCATTTGTTAACTCTTTAATTTTCCACATTGGCTCCTTTATTTCTTGTTTACGAGATTTCAGACGTGTGTTGTACTCACTTTCCAAGTTTTGCATTTGGAATTTTAAATTTGTTATATACTCCTCCTTTTTATTCATCATGTATTCTACTTGCTCCGCCTCTTCTTCAAATTGTTTTAATTCATCTTCTAGTTTCTCCTTCTTTGCATTAACAACTTTCAGGTCTTTTTCCATCTTTTCTTTTTTTTCATACACACTTTCAAGTTCTTGTACTATCTCTTGCAGCTTTGCCAACTCTTCATCTTTTTGTTTTAGTTCAGCTTGCAATTTCTCATGTTTTTTCTCCTCCACTGCAAGCTTGTTCTGCAAATTATTGTTCTGTTTATCTAATTGCTCAATCCTTTGTTCAGCTTCTGTAAGTTTCTTATTCGCTCCTTCCTTTTCTGCTTTAGCGCTTTCTAGACTATCGATTAGCTTCTGTTTTTCTCCTTCCAATGATAGTAACGCTTCTTTCAAACCTGATATCTTTTGCAAAAGCTGTTCTTTTTCTTTCTCTAGCTTCTTATTGGAGCATTCTAACTGGTCGTTCTCGTCCTCTAATTTATAATTTTTCTCTTTCAGTTGATTTAGTTCTTCTTGCAATTTACTTATCAACTCTTCCTTTTCTGCATTAGCAACTTCCATCTTTTTCTTTAGGTCTTCTTTTTCTTTATACACATTTTCAAGTTCTTGTGTTTTCTCCTGCAGATTTGCTGATATACTTGCTAACTCTTCATTTTTTTGTGCTAGGTTAGCTTGTAGTTCTATATTTTTTTGCCCCTCCTTTCTAAATTCATTTTGTAAATCATTCCTCTGCTTGTTTAACTCTTTAATTTCTTGCTGAGTTGCAATTGGTTGAGAGTCAGTCTCCGTTTGAACCTCAACATATTGTGTAGTAACTTCCGTCTGAGTTTCAGCATGCTGTAGACTAACTTTCGGTTGAGTTGCAATTGGTCTAGAATCAATTCCCATCTGGGTTGTAACCTGCAGTGAATCAACCTCTGTTTGAGTTGATGCATTGCTGTTAGTAGGAGAAATAGGGCTATTGTCAGCATTATTTTCTAAGCCTTGCCTATCTAATTCCTTGCCTTGATCGACCCCTATAGATTCATTATTTTGCAGGTTATTATCAGCAACTGGCACAACATCGGGCAATGGTGCAGTCTTATTCTTTTCCAATAATGCTTTCACGGCATCATATAAGGAGAGGCCTTGAATATATAATTCCTTATTTAGTTCTATTAATTCCCAAAACTCCTTCGATGGTGACTCAAAATCTCTACCATCAAATTTCAGTATTTCAGTGATGCCATCATTACTTACGTTCATAACCATGGTACACATAAAAATTTTCCCAGATTTATCTGTCGCAGGCCAAGTGCTTGTCATTTCGTAATACGCACCCTCTTTAAATTCATAGTATCTTTTTTTGTTTTTTCGATAAGCGTATATGTCGTGCTTTTTATCGCAATATACATTCAATTCACTAATATTTTTTTCTTGCTGTAAAATATCACTGATTCTTATTGGTTCATTTCCATCATGGTTAGTAAGGTTAATGTTTAAAACTCTATCAGCATCATTAGCTTCTGTATGATAAGCCTGAAGCTCTGTGTCTTTCCTTTCAAAATATTTACTTACAGCTTTTTTTGCCTGGTTTGCTAGTTCTATGTAGTGATCCAAGTCTTTCTTACAGCTTTCGTTGAAAGATTTGTCTATACACGCTTGCTTAAAATCCTCATCATTCGTTAAGTCTCTTAACAGATCATAAAATTTCCATTCATCCTGACAATATTTTCTTAAAACAGCAATGCTGTTTTTTCTTTTTAGCTCTGCTAATATTTCTTTTAACGTCAGAAAATTTGTTAGCATAGTATACCTCCTTTACTATATCCACCTGAAAATAACTAGACTATTAAAGCTTTTTCTATATTAACTTTTGTGATTAAACTCGAGCTTGGCTCTTTCGCTTTTGTTGCACACTGAACTTACCTTACTATATCTACAATAATGCTTTAATAATAGCATTATACCTTAAGTTATGCAAGAATTTTCTTGGATATAAGAACTGATAAAGGTACTGTGGAGGCACCCTTCAAAAAATTTGGATATCTATTGAGAACAGTTAAGATTTTTCATTTATTCTCAGGTATCTAGCCTCTTTTCAAATCACTTTTTCCTACTTTTTATATTTGAATTTCTAAAGAATAGAAGAGTGTACATTTTGTAGCACTCTGCTTCCCTCTTTGAAAGTATTGATCCTTTTCTTACTATATTTAGTTTTCAGTACTCTTGGCCTTTTAAAGCTGCTACGCTTTTTAAATTGCACGTTGGAGTCAAAATTTAACTCCCCTTTTTTGTCTGCAAGTGCAGGTAGCCTTTTCTTATCTTGAGGTGTAATGAAAGATAGTGCGTATCCTTCAGCTCCAGCGCGTGCAGTTCTACCTATGCGATGAATGTAGTCAGCTTGCGATTGTGGTACATCATAATTAATAACGTGTTGAATGTGGGGAATATCAAGACCACGAGAGGCAACATCTGTTGCAACCATGATTTGATTGCGACCACGACGAAAGGAATTGATGACTCTTTCGCGTTTGTGCTGTCTTAAATCACCATGAATTGCTAAAGTGCTATAGTTATCTTCGCGCAATTTGTTAGCCAGCTGATCTGCTCCTTGTTTTGTTTTGACAAAAATAATGATTGATCCTTCACGTTGACATAGTTGTGTAACAAGTTTGCCATACTTTTCTGATTCTGATGCATAAATAATTTCCTGCTTGATTTTCGTAGAAGTTGTAGCTTCATGCTCAACAGAAACACGTTCTGGCTGACTGAGGTACTTTTCAGCAAGTTTGACTATATCACCAGGAAGAGTTGCAGAGAACATTAGAGTTTGCCGTGTTTTTGGCAGATATTTCATAATCTCTTCAATTTGAATTCCAAAACCCATATCGAACATACGGTCTGTTTCATCAAGCACAAGAGTGTTGATATTGTGAGTAATCAAAGTTTTACGTGCAATATGGTCTATAATACGACCAGGAGTACCTATTACAATTCGCGGCTTTTTCCGAAGCTGATTTAGTTGCTTGAAGATAGGCTCGCCACCAATTAGTAAGGCAATCTTTAACACGGAATTTTGAAATAAGAGTTTTCTTACCTCATTTGTTACCTGCTGCGCTAACTCTCGGGTTGGTACTATAACTAAGGCTGAACTAGCATTAGACTCATTTAACAACTTAGCAACCAACGGAATAGCAAACGCCAAAGTTTTTCCAGTTCCTGTTTGAGCAGATCCGAGAATATCTTTACCTTGTAGAGCTAAAGGAATTGCCTGTGTTTGAATCGGAGTTGGAACAGAAAGATTGTGTTTGTCTAGAGCTTGCCTGAGCAAAACTGGAAGATTCATCTCCTGAAAGCTGCTCACAAAAACTTTTACCATCAAAATACGATTAGTCTTCTAGCAACTTTAAATTTATTGCAGATTTTTTCTCTTCTCCATTTCTACCTCGCTCCTCTTTGAGCTCATAGCTTACTTTTTCTCCTTTTATTCCCTTCTCCTTATTCTCTCCTCTGAGTGAATCAGGTCTTATTCCTGAACGCTCTAACGTACTTATATGTACGAAAACATCACTTCCCTTAGCCTCTGGCTTAATAAAACCATAACCCTTTTCGGCATTAAACCACTTTATATTACCAAATTCCATTTGAACAACTCCTAAAACTATTAACTAACATTACTAATGTGATGAAAAACTTTGAAATTATAATTGGGAATGCCCGAAGCTTAGCCATTGAAACTAAACTTCTATACTCCATAGTCTATCCTAACATTACACAGCCATAGTACACAATTATTGTACTTGATGCAACTAAATTTTCTAATTGTTAAGCGAGCCTGCAGCTGTCATTTCACTAACTTTAATCGTTGGTGAATTAAATTGCCCACAAAAAGTTAAATCGTTTGCAACAACTAAGTTGCTAAACATGTCTTTTAGATTGCTGGCAACAGTAATCTCGTGTATTGGATACGTTATTTTTCCATTTTCTATAAAAAATCCTGATGCGCCTTGACTGTAATCACCATTGATTAGATTAACACCAAAACCAAACAAATCAGTTATGTATATCCCCTCTTTCACTTCCTCAATTAGTTCTTCAAATGATATATTGCTATTTTCAATATAAAGGTTACTAGCTGCAGGAGCAATTGCGGCATTACCTGCACGAGTTGCATTTCCAGTTGTTTCCAAGTTTAATTTTTTAGCCGAATATAGATCTAAAATCCAATTTTGTAGTACTCCATTCTTTACAAGTGTATTTTTCCTGCTGGTTACTCCTTCTCCATCAAATGGTCTGGATTCTATACCCCTTGGCAATAATGGGTCATCAATAATATTGATTCTATCGTTGAAAATCTGAGTATTTAAACTATTTCTGAAGAAAGAGCTGTTACTTACAATGTTACTGCCATTTATAGCGGAAGCGAAACTTTTCACTAACTCTTTTGCTGCTCTTTTTTCAAAAATAACCGGAAATTTACCAGTTTTGATTGTGCGTGAATTCAATTGATCAATAGCTCTTTTTGCTGCCTCTTTTCCTATTAATTCTGGTGACTTTAAATCGCCGAAATTGCACGCTACATCGTAGTCATAGCCAACCTTCATTTCACTTTCTTCTCCAGCAACAACAGAAACTTGATTAGCAAAGGTTGATTTACTAAATGAGCCAATAAAACCAGAAACGGTAGATAATGCTGTGTTTACTAAGGTATGTGAAGAAGAGGCCCCTTCGGAGTTAATGATATTTTTATGTGCAAGAGCTGAATTTTCTGCGGCTTCAGCAATCCCTTTTAAATTATCAATAGTTACAACATTATTGTCTAAGATACCTAAGTCTGCAGAAGAGGTATAATTATCTCCACCTATGGCAAAATTAATGTAAGGATCTTCTGGTGCGTTCTTTGCCATTTCTACTACTTGATTGACCGTATCACCAAGGTTGTTTAAATCGTTTGTAGAAATACACGCAGCTTTGGTCTTGCCTGCTATAGCTCTAATTCCTATCGTGCAATTCTTAGATTGTGATATTTGTTCAATTTTTGATAGCCGTTGAGAAACCGAGATTTTGTTGGTTTCATATATTGTAACTTCTGCATCTTGGTTCTGCTTTTTTATCAGCTTGATGATATCTGCTGCAATGTTTAGTATATTCATTTCTTACCCCTTAGGTTTCTATAAAGATTCTGCACCACCTATGACTTCGATCAAGTCAGTTGTAATTGCTGCTTGACGAGAGCGATTATAAAGCAATGCTAGCTTATTCAGTATCTCTTTAGTGTTTCTATTTGCTGATTCCATGGCAACCATTCTAGAACTATTCTCACTTGCTGCGCTCTCAAGTAAAGCAGAGTAAAGGGCAGCTATAACGTAACTTTGAATCAAAGATCGTAAAATAAATTCAGTATTTTGTGGCTCATATTCATAGCTGTAATCTGCTGTTGGATCAGCCAAAGAGTTATCAATCAAGGATGAATCTTTACTCCATGGTTTTATTGTTTCCAACGTTGGTTTTTGTGTGAAAGTATTATAAAACTTGTTATAGAAAACCTCAATTTTATTGTACTTACTGAGATCCATACTATCAATCAAGGATTCTATATGCCTTAGCGTAATTCCCTTGCTATTTTCAATTTTCAAAATACTTTTAGAGTCAAACCTATTTTTACCTATATCAAAAGCTTTTTTACCCCAAAATATAATATCTACCCTTCTGCCATTTGCAATTAATTTATTTACATGCTCTTGACTAAATTTGACAATGGAAGAATTAAAGTTGCCGCACAAGCCACGATCAGATGCAATAATAAATACTAGGTGAGGACCATCATCACTAGTGTTTAAAACTTTTGCCAGTAATTCTTGATCAACCGCTAACACTAATGAAGAAACAATGCCATGCAGCTTAGATATATACAATTTTGAACTTGATAGCTTCTTTTGGCTCTGCAATAACTTCGCTGCAGAAACCATTTGCATTATTTTTGTAGTTTTCTGTACAGACCTAATATTCTTAATTCTTAAGGATAATTCCTTTAAGCTCTTCATTCTATATACAACTCTGGTTTATTAAAATATACAGCTGTTCATGTCAAAAAACAAGTTCTTTTGATATGAAGAAGATATAATACCAACCTCTGTTATTGGGGAAGGCAAATAAAATATACCACAAATTCACTCAAACCTGCCAATTGCAGGCAAAAAGAGCGCTTACAGAGTTCTTCCTTCTCCATCTAATGCCTAACATTAGATGCTTTTGACAAAATACGAGACAGCAGTGGAAAAAAGCTATAACGTTACCTCAATAGAAACGAAAAAAACTACTTGACAAATCTCACCAAACCCATTATCATAGTAGTGAAGCTATTATTTATCTTCAGTCTGTGCAGATAAAACGACAAAAAACTCAATGTACTTGGTGCCTTATGTTTAATTTTTTGCACTATGTGCACCTCATGTCTTTATAAACTTTCAAGGTTTTTACCTAATATAAGCTGAAACGCGCTTATAAGTCATTTAAGACAGTAAAAAACGCCAATTTATAAAGTTAATATAAATAATTAGCCACCAACGGGACTTCTTTTGCTTTTTTTCTTTATTCGGTAAATTTCTTAAATATCATGGCTAAAGTAATTCATGAACCAGGCAGAAAGGTATCATTCCAGCGCGTGACGCTGGATGGCTTTGTTGTAAACTGACTTTTATTATATGATTACCTTTTTATGGCATCTTGTATATCTCATTTTACCATTCCGCTGAACAGATACAAAATATTTAGTATACTCTTTTTTTCAACAAAAATACACAGTGAATTTAGATCTTTTTAACTAAGATTTCGTTACCAGAAGCGTACACTATTAGCTCATCACCTTCTGTTACTTCTCCCGATAAAACTAACTTAGCTAGATTATTTTGAATACACTCCTGTATTACCCTTTTTAGCGGTCTTGCTCCATACTCAGGATCATAGCCGGTTTGTGCTATTAGTTCTTTAGCTTCCTGTGACAAATTTATACTTAGTTTGCGCTTAGCAAGTGTTTTTTGTAAATAAGAAAACTGGACATCTATAATTTTATAAATGTCGTCCTTGGTTAAACTGTGGAATATAATAATCTCATCTAGTCTGTTTAGAAATTCCGGACGAAATGCAGATTTAACTATTTGCATCACTTCGCTTTTTACAGAGTCAGCAGTGCCTTTAAGCATTATCTCAGCACCAAGGTTAGAAGTTAAAATTAATATGGTATTGCGGAAATCAATTAATTTGCCGTGGCTATCGGTAAGTCTGCCTTCATCCAAAATCTGCAGTAATAGATTAAATATATCTGGATTTGCTTTTTCTATCTCATCAAACAAAATTACCTGATATGGTCTTCTTCTTACTGCCTCAGTCAACCTGCCGCCTTGCTCATAGCCAACATACCCAGGAGGTGCACCAATTAGCTTTGAAACAGAGTGTTTTTCCATGTACTCTGACATATCAGAACGCAGAAGTGCTGATTGGTCATCAAACAAAAATTCGGCAAGGGCTTTCGCAAGTTCCGTTTTTCCAACTCCGGTTGGGCCCAAGAATAAAAATGAACCAAAAGGCCGATTAGTGTCTTGCACACCAGAACGAGAGCGCCTAACTGCATTGCTTATTGCTTTTATTGCATCCTTTTGTCCTATCACTCTTTTTCCTATTTCATTCTCCATGTTGAGGAGCTTTTCTTTTTCACTGTGCATCATATTATCAACTGGAATTCCTGTCCACTTTGAAACGATATTTGCAATATCATTCTCAGTAACTTCTTTCTTTAGGAAGCTATCAGTAACTTCCTCCTGATCTTTTAGCTCATTTTCAAGCTGAGGAATTACACCATACATTAGCTCTCCTGCCTTTTCTAAATTTCCACTGCGCTGAGCTAATTCTAGTTCTTTTCTAGCGTTATCTAATTTTTCTGCTGTTTCTTGTATTCTAGCTATTTTATTCTTTTCCATCTGCCATTTACTGTTTAAGTCAGCAAACTTACTGTTTAGGTTTTCGATTTCTTCGTTTATCCTCTTTAAACGCTGCTTGGAGTTTTCATCACGTTCTTTTTTTAGAGCCTCTGACTCAATTTTTAGTTGTATGATCTTTCTCTCAAGCTCATCAATAATCTCGGGTTTACTATCCATTTCAATTCTCACCCTACTTGCCGCTTCATCAATTAAATCAATCGCTTTATCAGGTAAAAACCTGTCTGTTATATACCTATTGGATAGTGTTGCAGCAGCGATTATTGCGCCATCTGTAATCCTAGTACCGTGGTGTACTTCATATCTCTCCTTCAAACCCCTCAGTATTGAAATAGTATCAGTTTCAGTTGATTGAGAAATAAACACAGGCTGGAAACGCCTTGCAAGTGCAGGATCTTTTTCTATATGTTCGCGATATTCGTCTAAAGTTGTAGCCCCTATACAGCGAATTTCTCCACGTGCAAGAGCAGGCTTTAGCAAATTTGAAGCATCCATTGCACCACTTGTTGCTCCTGCTCCAACTAAAGTGTGTAATTCATCGATGAATAATATAATTTTTCCCTCTGCTTTTGAAAGCTCATTAATAACCGCCTTTAGCCTTTCTTCAAACTCCCCTCTGAATTTTGTTCCAGCAATCAACGCACCAAGATCCAGGGCTAAAACTTTTGCATCACGCAAACCAAGCGGCACGTCGTTTGCAACAATTCTATTTGCAAGCCCCTCAACTATCGCAGTCTTTCCAACACCCGGTTCACCTATCAACACGGGATTATTTTTTGTTCGCCTTAGTGATACCTGCATAGTTCTTCTGATCTCCTCATCACGACCAATTACAGGATCAAGCTTTCCTTGTATAGCAAGCTCTGTAATATCTTTTGTATATTTCTTTGCTGCATTTAGTTTTTCCTCGCTATTTGGCGAGTCCGCATTGTTGCCCTTTCTCATTTCTGCAATGACTGAGTTCAACTTTTGTGTAGTCACACCATTTTCCATTAAAATTCTACCCACAGTATCATCTTTCTGTGCAGCAAGACCCTGTAGTAAACGCTCAATGGTAACAAATGAATCTTTATTTCTCCTTGCAATACCAATTGAATCTTCAAAAACTTTTGCAACCTCTCTTGAAAGTTGGAGGCTACTACTTCCCGGACCTTCAACTACTGGAAGCTTTTTTATCGCACCATCCACAGCATCGGAAATATTCTGCATATTTCCACCACAAGTGCCTATCAAATCCTGGACTAAACCTGATTCATCTTCAAGCATCACCTTTAGTAAATGCTCAGGCATAAAAACCTGATGCCCAGCTCCCAATGCTTTTATTTGGGCACTTTGAATTAGGCTTTTTACTTTTTCGGTAAATTTATTTAAGTCCATGATACAAGTTTAGCTCATATTTATCGGTATATATAGCAATTGCTTCCTTAATTTCAAGCTAGAAGCCATTCGTTGCTAGGCAGAATTCATATTGCAGAGGTAGTGGTAAATAATTCTGGAGGTTGTGCCCATTGATCGCTAATTTCGCTATTGGACTTCTCGCATAGTTTTTGGCAGCATGCTAGGCACATACCCAATATAAAAAAACTACTTGACAAATTTTATCAGCCCTGCTATTATAAAAATAAGGGTATTTCTGACTCAAAACTTGTTTTTGATCTGCAGGCTCAATGACAAAATTCAGTAAAAAACTCAGGGTATTTTTTGGCGGATTGTATCAAATTATAGCGGCTGCATGTCTT
>JAITFM010000133.1 GCA_031281335.1 Rickettsiales bacterium
CGATTGAGATTACTTACAAAGGAAAATCATTTTCTGATGTACTTGTTATGACTATAGATCATGCTTGTGTTTTTTTTGAAAACCTTCCAATAGTAAAAGAAAAGTTGGTTTCTTTGCAGGAAGTGGGGCTTGGTTATATAACGCTTGGACAGCCCTCAACAACGTTATCTGGGGGTGAAGCACAACGAATAAAGCTATCCAAGGAACTATCAAAACGATTTACCGGAAGAACATTGTATATTCTTGATGAGCCAACGACCGGATTGCATTTTGAAGATGTAAACAACTTACTAAAAATGCTTCATAAGCTAGTTGATTTTGGAAACACTGTTATAGTTATCGAGCACAACTTGCACGTTATAAAAACTGCAGATTACGTAATAGACATTGGCCCAGAAGGTGGAATAAAAGGCGGAGAGGTAGTCGCTGTAGGAACTCCAGAAGAAATAATAGACATACCAAAAAGCGTTACAGGCAAGTATCTTAAACCGTATTTATCAGATAGAGCATAAACTATTTTTTAATTATATTAGGCTACGCTGCATATTTATGATTTGGGTAGGGTAATGTCAGTATATCAATATTTTAAAAGGTATGTTGAATATGGAATTGTGCCTGCCAGAAGAACGGAAGGTCACACACTAGCTCCAGAAAGTAGTTTCTATAAATCTGTACATTATATTGATAATGCGCTAGGACCTGTAAAAGATATAATTTGTGGAGTTGAGAGCGAAGACGATCATAATAATCAATACATGAAAAGTCGTGAATATGTAGGCTACAGAGCAGGGAAAGTGTACCCATTGTGTCAACTTGCTGCTTTCTTGGCAACTAGCATAATATTGCAGCCTTTACTTTTGACAGCAGCATATTTGTCATACTTTCCACTCAAGTTATTTTCAAAGATAACAGGGGACAACTGTTTAAAAGCAAGTACAAGGTCATTGATCGATCATTCAAACGTATTTTTAGATATTGGACAGGAATGCGCTACTGCAGTGTCCAGAGTATTTAATAAGATTGTAAGTTACGTCTGTGCTGCTGTCGTTTGGGCTGCTGCATTGATTATAACTCCACTTGTGTGGGCTTGTAACAAAGTACAAAGTAAGCTGAGCGAAATACAGGAACCAGAAAAAGCATCTTTAGTCAATGGCATACCACAGACTGAGTTGTAATACCAAATTGGGAAGACAAATAGGACATATTACAAATTTGCTTATACCCCACAATTATAGGCGAGACTGCATCTTTTTAATTTGTTCTATTACCAGTGAAATTTGGTATAGGAAATTTTGAAAAATTGTCTAACGGCTAGAATAATAAAGTTAAAAGTCTTGGGAGACGTTTCAGCCAATAAGGCGTGTGATCACCTGTATTTATAACCATCAACAATAAATTTAAATGGTATTATACCACTTAGAGCTGCCTGAGTATTGGACAAAGTAAAGCTGATATCAATAGTTTGATACTCCACCTTCTTATTTTGTTCAGCTGTAAAAACTACAACAGCACTTCCGGCGAATGTGACTAGGTCCTTAATTGGTCGGTCAATGGATAACTTTACTACATTTATGTTGAAAATTTTTCTCTTAGATAAAGACAAATCACTAGCTTCATTACCCATTTTTTCTTGAAAACCCTGATAGACTTTATATATAGAGTTGTTTTGTATGAAATTTTCTCGGTATTCTGGCTCAATGACTCTATTAGATTCATATATTTCAACGTATTTACTTACTAAGTACCTGGCTATAGAAGTGTATTCATCATCTTCTTCATTAAAACTAAGCTTACGTATTATAGAGAACTCATCTTCTGTGTAATTCACATATTTCACAAAATTCAAATCTCTTTTAATAGGGAACAACAAGTATATATTCAGTAGTAACAAACATAAACACACTAGGAGAAATGATACTATCAATACCATCCAAGACCTTTCTGCTATACAAGATAGGTATCTATGACAGTACCATTCAATTGCTTTACTAAAATAACTCTTGTTTTTTACTGATTCGAGCAGCTTGTCTTCCATAATATAAAGCCCTGTTGAATTATTATAACAACAATAAACCCTAAAAATTTTAAAATATGTTTAAATTTTCTAAAACAGGATGAATAATTATATCACCTTGTCCCGCAATAAGGCAGAATTTATCGATTTTGCTCATATCCACATTTATCATTTTTACATTGAAATTTTCAAGATCATAGATATTACCTTCTGCACCTTTGTGGTAATTATAATAATGTAATTTATCTTGGTCGTCAAAATAACCAAATTCATCAGCGAGGGTTCCCACCTTTTTACCTCTATCACCTTTAACTAGCCCGAATAAATCCGCTGCATGGTTTTGAGACCCAGGCTCAACAGCTTCCTCCATAGCAAAAAACTTAGGCGCATGACCAACATGTTCCTTAAATTTTAGGTTATGGGTCTTTTTTACACTACCAAAGTCCACAAATTTATATTCATCTAAAACACCAGAATATTGTGGATCATATTTTTTATATCCAAAAAACTCATTACCTAAAACGTTGCAGAACGTTAATTTATGATCACCGTCATTTAATTTAACGACTTTAAGGTAATGAAAATCTCGAGGAATTTTTACCTCTTCTTTTGTAATATAATTGCGTATAACTAGCTCGCCACTGAGCATGTGGTAGCCAATTTTTGGCAAAGTAGCTATATTAATTGCCTTGTTTAGCTTAAAATTCGCTTCATAAATACCACTTGACAGCTCCTTTCCTTTTTCTAAGGTTATGTCCTGGTCTAGAGCCATATTCTTAATTAAGCTTAATTCTTTCTGCATGTTCAGTATAGCTTTCGTCAAAACTTCTATCGATTGCCACACAGTTAATTTATTATCAGTCAAACCATGTACTTCAAATATCAAATTGACAGTATTTTATCACAAATTTATGCTAAAAGTATTATGCTCAGTGGACTGATGCTATGATATTAATCGCATTAGCTAAAACATGCTTTTTATCTAAGTGGAGTTGTTTAGCAGCAACAAAAAGTTCATCTATTTTTTTCCACTTACTTAGCAAAATTTCAACACCATTTACCTCTCTTTTTATTTTGTCTAAAACGAAGGCTTGAATTATATATGATGCTAGTTCTAGCTCGATTTCGCTGTTTATTACTTTATTAATTACTTCGGGGTTATTTAAATTACAAAGGAATGTATAAAAGCATCTGTATGATTCATAGGTACCGCCACTTATTGCATTTATTATCATTCCTGGTGTTCCAGAGAATAGGGTAACAATTTCATCGAATACTTGATCATCAGGCTTACATTGAGATGAAACAACTTGCTTCGTTTCATCATAAGTCAGTGGCAGTAAATTTAGCTG
>JAITFM010000024.1 GCA_031281335.1 Rickettsiales bacterium
TAATAGATTATATTTTATGTTGACTTTAACAGAGTTGCTTGGTGAAGAGCTAGTGTAACTGTGGATAAGTACGCCCACACAAACTAAAAGTACTTATCCACAGTTATACTAACTTATAAAAGATGTAATCTTAATTTGAATTGTTTTGTTATTTTTTATCTTTTTAGTCAAATAACTTGTTGACAATAAAGACAGTATCTGGGATCCAGCCTTTCCATAATCATCAAAAACGTTGTATTTTAACATAAAACAGCTACTTTTATACTCACCAACTTAATAAAATTCCTGGATGCCAGTGTCAAGCACTGGGATGACATCCTCCTCGTAGGCTCAAATCACAATGTTCGTACAGTTGTGTGTCAAGCACTGGAATGACACCCTTCCGGTGGTCTGCACCGCTTGGGCAAAAGTGGGCAATAAGTTTTATTTACTCGATGTATATCGTGCAAAACTTGAGTACCTAAAACTTAAAGAGCAAGTTCTGTCGCTAGCTGCAAGATGGACACCACACGCAATTTTGATCGAAGCCAAAACGAGTGGTCAGCAATTGGTGCAAGAGCTGAAGGCAAACAGTGATTTACCCGTTATTGAAATAGTACCACATGATGACAAACTCGCTCGATTCCACCAGATTGTTCCGATTGTAGAGTTTGGAAAAGTTTTTCTGCCGCACCAAGCAGTATGGTTCAATGACTTTGAGTATGAGATTTTAATGTTCCCAGAAGCACATCACAACGACCAAGTCGACAGCATCGTACAATATCTACAGTGGATGAGCCTCTCGGGTTGCAGCTATACGCACATTGTGATTTAAGAGCAATCTCTACCAGGAAGGGTGTCATGCCAGTGTCGGCTATTTGGATGACAGGAGGATGGGCTACTTGGATGATATCATCATAAAGTGAAATGAGGTCCCAGTGTCCGCTACTTGGATGACAGGAAGAGGGCGCTGGGATAACATCTTCTTACAGAAAAACTCTATAGTCAGCGGATTTTCAATCAATAACAACTAAAGATCTCTCTGCAACGTTAATTTCTTTTATATCTGTAACTCTATCATCCTGATCGAACAAGATTTGCAAAGACTTACTGCTATACTTCCTTTTTCCTAAGAAATTAGATTGTTTAATTTTATATGAAATATAATACCAAACATTTTCATCAAATTTAGATACTAATGTTGGCGACCCTAAAGTGTGAACCACTTTTTCTTTATTATCACCTACTTTTATCTTGTCCCATAATTCAACGCTAATGCCTGGAGCTCCGTGATTGTGAATAGTGTGTGTACAGCTTACTAGAAGTAGTGAAACAAGAAATATTAATGCTCGCATTTTTATTGATAAATCGTTGTAAAATTACAATACACTAATAAACTACCTGTAGTCAAATTTTGCAAAAGTTAAATTGACTGATTTTTGATATCGCTTAATATAATATTTACTTCAGGAAACAATTAGGTGCTCTATGTCATTATTAAAAGCAGATCCAATATATAAACCCTTCAACTACCCTTGGGCATATGATGCATGGCTACAGCAACAAAGAATACATTGGATACCGGAAGAAGTTCCGCTTGCTGACGATGTAAAAGATTGGAAAACTAAACTTTCGAATGTGGAGAAAAACCTACTAACTCAGATTTTTAGGTTCTTCACTCAAGCGGACATTGAAGTAAATAACTGCTATATGAGGCATTACTCAAATATATTTAAGCCAACAGAAATATGCATGATGCTTGCCAGCTTTTCTAACATGGAAACCATACACATTGCAGCCTACTCATACCTTCTAGATACAATTGGCATGCCAGAAAGTGAGTATCAAGCATTCTTGAAGTATGATGCTATGAGAAAAAAGTATGAATACATGTTAGAATTCGAGGAGAGTAAAAAACACGATAAAAAACATGTAGCTAAAACTCTAGCAGTATTTGGCGCATTCACTGAAGGACTGCAGTTATTTGCATCATTTGCAATTTTGCTTAATTTTCAACGTTTTGGGAAAATGAAAGGCATGGGGCAAATAATTGCTTGGTCAGCACGTGATGAAACTTTGCATACCAACTCGATTATCAATTTATTCAACACGTTTATTAAAGAGAATAATGAAATTTGGAATGACGAGTTCAAAGAGGAATTATATTCTGCATGTCGCACTATCGTTGGACTTGAATACGAATTTATAAAGCTTGCTTTTGATTTAGGGGACGTTGAAGGACTATCTGCAGAAGAAGTGCGCAATTATATACGTTACATAGCAAACAGACGGTTAACGCAATTAGGTCTGAAACCCATATATGATATTAATGACAACCCTCTTCCGTGGCTTGACGAAATACTAAATGGTGTGGAACACACGAATTTCTTTGAAAATAGAGTAACAGAATATAGCCGCGCAGCAACCCAAGGCACATGGGAAGAAGCTTTCGCTGAAAATGATACTGATGATAAAGAGCGCTAATTAGTCTCTTTGCGTTACCTGCATTATCCAAGACTTGATATTGAAACCTATATAAATGGCACTGAGCTGAGAACAACCAGTCTGTAAAATAAATTAATTGACATGCTATTTATAGCATATAAAATACTGATATAAATTTTAGGGTACAAGATAAACCTAAAAAAACTTTAAGTATGAAAAGGAGCAA
>JAITFM010000140.1 GCA_031281335.1 Rickettsiales bacterium
AGTTGGATAACTTGCTGAGTTCCTTTGCGAGCAATGCCGCTTGATTGTATTTACGCTTAAGCAAGCGCATTTTATGAAGCGGTATAGGAATTATAATCTCTGCATCTTGGAATATATCCCAATTAGCTTGGTACATCCACTTCACGTAAGTTTTTACATAGTTTAAATTATCAAAAAATTTAAAATTTATAATCATACTTTTACTATGTTGATCATAAGCAAAAGCTGATTTTAACACTTTGAACGGTGGGTGACTGGCAATGCATTTACCGCACGTATAAATGTTATCTGAAATTACTGTACCACAGACATTGCAGTAATGTTTAGTTAAAAAGTTGATTTTTTTGTCACACTCATCATACAGATCATAATTTTTATCAATTATACATTCACAACTTACACATACGTTTGGAAAGATGAGATTTATGGCTTTCTCCAGTAGTAAAAGACTCACACTATTTAAGTCTAAAAAACGTATATGATAGCGTTATTTCACTTAAATCTTTCGTGCTATTGTCGCGCATTATCTCGGGGTCTATATAAAAGGATACGGGCATCGCTGCTTTTTGTTTTGGCAGTAACATTTGTTCCTCAAAGCAGAAACATGCAACTTTATTGAAATACTTGCCTGCTTTGAAAGGCGTGACATTGTACACTGCCATTCCAAACGAAGACTGATCAGATAGGTTTTTTGCGTAATAAAATGCTAAACTTTGTTCACCTATGTTTGTATCAATGTAATTAGTTTCCGAGTTAAACTCCCAAGGCAAGTCCGGCATTACATCAGCATTGAAATGGACCCTAATTTTTTGATTAGTTATATTCGCCGCTGTGTTGGTTACTTTTCTCGTTGTACCACCATATCCGGTAGCTTTACAGAAAATGCCATATAGTGGTACCGATGCATATGCAAGACACAGCATCAATATCACTAAAGATATCAAAAAGAAAACTATAGAATTTTTACTATTCCCCCTTAAGAAGGAGAACATCTAGTCCCTACTATTAAGCAGATTAGATAATCTGAGTAAATTTTTGAATATAATAATGAAATCAAGATAAAGAGTAGTTGCACCAAGTATTGCCAACTTAGTGGCTACAACTTCTGAGCCATCATTATACCTATAATAAACGTCTTTAATTTGCTGAGCATCGTATGCAGTCAGTAATGTAAATACTATTACCGATATGAATGATATTGCAAAGTAGAGTGAACTACTTCCAAGAAATAAATTTACTATGAGTGCAATAAATAGCCCCAAAATTCCCATAATTAAGAAAGAGCCTATATTTGTTAGATCTCTTTTTGTGGTATTACCATATAAAGCCATAGAGCCAAACATGATTGATGTAATGAAAAACGCTCTTGCTATGTTTTCTGTAGTGTAAATTACAAAAATATAAGATGAGGAAAGCCCCATTAGGATTGAAAATAGGAAAAATACAGTGAATGTAGACTGAGTACTTAGGCTTGGAAGCCTATAAGACATATAGAATATCAATGCAAGCTTAGATAGTATTATTACAATCAACAGAACAGGATTAGAATAGATTACCTGAAAAAGACCGGAAAACACCGTTAAAAATGCAACAAGCCCGGTAACGCCCAAAGCTAAAGCCATATAATTATATACTTTAGTTAGGTAACTCCTAAGCCCAGCACTATAATAAACGCCCTGAGAGCGAATATCTTGTTCATTTCTCATGTGAGACATAAATATAACTCCTTTTATCCCTTAATAATATTATAATACAAAACTACATCTTTATCAAGCATAAAATCACTTTTTATTGCAATTAATGTGCGATTATTTTTGTTCTAACGTAGATGGAATACAGTCCTATTGCCGCTGCATTTGAAACATTTAAGCTGTCAATTACGTTTGACATTGGAATTTTTACAAGATAGTCACAATTTTCTTTAACTAACCGCCGCATTCCTTTCTCTTCAGAACCGAAGATGATCACTATTTTTTTTCCAAAGCTCTTTATTTCGTCTACATTCTCTTTAGCATCGCCATCAAACCCGTAACACCAGTAACCGGCCTTTTTTAAATACTCCATAGTTTTTACTATGTTTGTAACGTGTATTAGCGGGACAATATCTAATGCTCCGCTTGCCGCTTTTGCGATAGATGCGTTTTCGCTTGGTGAATGGTTGTATGGTAAAACCACTGCATCAACATTAAAACAAGCTGATGTTCTAAGAATTGATCCTATATTGTGTGTGTCAGTGACTTGATCTAAAATTACTATAGTAGAGCTGTTGCTTGAGTTTGCTATTTCTTCGATGCTTAAGTTGTGAAAAGTAGGAGCAACTTTTAAAGCAACTTCTTGATGGTTAGCACCTTTGGACAAAATATTGTTAAGTGTTTTGTTTTCTACTAACCGGACTTTAACGCCCTTGCTATCTATGTATTGCCTAATTTCTTTTTCATACTCTTCGTAGAAGTTCTCTGTTGTAAGCAGTTCCATGCACTGCCTATTTTTATTCTTCAGTGCTGACATGCAGGCATGCTTTCCATATAGCCAAAAATTCTCATTAGCTTTTAACGATTTCATCGTATTATTGAAGATCGTAAAATAAACGACATTTTACTATATTTAGATATTGTTGTAAAATTATATAATTCAATTAATGCGTTTATGTCAGATGATGAGTTAGATTGGCAAAAAAATGTTAAGCCAATAAAATCTGAGAAAGTTACTTTAAAAGTTGATCATAAAGTAGATATAAAATCTGTGGTTGATAGAGATACTTTTAACTTACGAGAAAATTTCCTTGATGCCAACGATGTTAGCTTATTATTTTGTCTTGACTATAACACAAAATCAAAGGTTGATAGGGGTAAATATTCTATAAGCGATAAACTCGATTTGCACGGCTATAATATAGAGGATGCTTACTGTAAATTGATAGATTTTATCATTAAAAATTATCGTGCAGGGAATAGATGCTTATTGATAATTACGGGGCACGGTAGTGCAACAGGTAAAACGGATACTATAAAGAATAACTTAAATAAGTGGTTAAATGATACTAAAATTCAGCACATGATTCTGTATCACCAGCAAGCTACAAAAAAACATGGTGGTAAAGGGGCTTTTTATGTTTTACTAAGAAGAAATAGAGGCTTTAAGCCTGTTGCTTAGCATTACCGTATAAAAAAGCTTGGCGTTTCTGTAAAGCTGCGGGTTCTTGAATTACTTTAGTCATAAATATTAAGAAATTTACCAAACGAGAAGAAAAGACAAAAGCAGCCCCGTGGTAGCTAGTTATTTACTTTTGTGTCGAAATGTTGGCGTTTTTTTATCCTAAACGCTTAATAAGTGCGACTTAGCTGCTTTTTGATGCAACTAACCTTAGCCATAAACATTTAAGAAATTTACTAAGCAGAAAAAAAGGCAAAGGAACCCCGAGTAGCTAGTTATTCACTATCTATCTTATAACATTGGCGTTTTTGATGTCTTAAACGACTTATAAGCGCGTTTCAGCTTGTATAGATAAAAAACCAGAAGTTTTAAAAAGACATGCAGTGCACATAGTGCGAAAAATTAAACATGAGACGCCAAATATGCTAAGTTTTTTTGTTATTTAATCTGCACAGACTGAAGATAAATAATAGCTTCAGTCTTATAGTAACAGGGTTGGCGAGGGTTGTCAAGTAGTTTTTTTGTTCCATTTCTATAAATGGCGTGTTATATGCCTAGCGCGCTGCCATTTTTGTCATAGCACGGTCAAACACTCCCAATAACCTCTTAAATAGGCT
>JAITFM010000041.1 GCA_031281335.1 Rickettsiales bacterium
ACTCTGATATTAGTTTTGACTACCTCAGTTCTTCTGTCAGATTAAGTTTTATCTAGCACAATAAATACGATGTTTAATTTCCCAAACACACGATTAAGGCGTAGACGCTCAAGTAAATGGATTCGCAATTTAACAAGTGAAAGTATTTTATCAGTAAACGACTTGATTTTTCCCCTGTTTGTTCATGATAGAGAAGAAACAATCGAACCAATTCCTGGCTTACCTGACATAAAGTGTTACTCAATAGATGGATTGGTTTCCACAGCTCAGGAAGCTGAGGATTTAGGAATTAATGCTATTGCAATTTTCCCTGTAGTTGACAGTAAATTAAAATCTGAAAATGCTGAGGAAGCATACAATCTGGACAATTTAATCTGCAAGGCAATCCGTGCTGTAAAATTAAAGGTGCCGGACATTGGCATTATCGCGGACGTTGCACTTGATCCATATACCACTCATGGTCATGATGGCACTTTAAAAAGCAATCAGATAGACGTGGAGAACGATGAAACTGTGTCAGTGTTGCTAAAGCAAGCACTTGCTTTAGCAAAAGCAGGATGTGATATAGTTGCTCCTTCTGATATGATGGATGGTAGAATAGGGAAAATAAGGAGAGCATTGGATGATAATGGCTTTCAAGATGTATCAATATTGTCTTATGCAGTGAAATATTGCTCCAGCTTCTATGCACCATTCAGACAAGTTGTTGGTTCATGTGAGCCGTCAAATTCTATCGACAAAAGTGGTTATCAAATGGATTATAGAAATGCAAGAGAGGCAATTTGCGAAATCGAAATGGATATAAACGAAGGCGCAGATTTTATTATGATAAAACCAGGTATGCCATACTTGGATGTAATCAAAACAGCAAATGATAAGTTTAATTTTCCGATTTTTGCTTACCAAGTAAGTGGTGAGTACGCAATGATAAAAGCTGCAATAAACAATGGCTGGCTGGATTATGACAAAGTAATTTATGAGTCTTTAATGAGCTTTAAACGCGCAGGTGCGAGTGCAATATTCACCTATGCTGCACTTGATGTTGCGAAAAATTCGGGGTAAACACGCCCTGTAAAAAGTTTTCCTACATAACAAACTTTTGGCAGCGCTCCAGCAGTGAAACAAAAAAACTACTTGACAACCTTCGCCAACCCCTTATCATAATAGTGAAGCTGTTTTATTCAACTTCCCAATCTGTGCAGATTAAAATGACAAGAAGATCTTGTATTTGGCGTACTATTGTTTAATTTTTTGCACTATGTGCACCGTATGTCTTTATAAAATTTCTAGGTTTCTACCTATACAAGCTGAAACGCGCTTATAAAGCGTTTAAGACATCACCCAACGTCAAATTTTTAAAATAAAGAGTTAATAACTAGCTGCTGCGGGGTTTCTTTGTCTTTTTTTTTATTTAGTAAATTTCTGAAATATTTTATCTGAGGCAATTTGAGAGCACACAAAAAACACCAATTTTAAAGTAACTGCCTTTTAGCATGCAAGAAGTCTGCTCGTATCTGTTCAGAGGTATGGTTAAGATACAAGTGAAAAGACTTTAAATTTTTGCCTCAAACCACATTACACCGTACTTAGCCCATTTTTTCTAGCTCGTTCAACCATTTTCTGCCGCTTCGCTGCGTTTCATAAGGTAGTGAGTGGATGTTTTTTCGGTATGCTAAAATCCAAGAAAGTTAGTTTTTGTGCTATAATGGTCCTTTATTGAAAATAGCGCTGATGGATATCACTACTGGTTTATTAGGGAATATTAGTAATTTAATAGATAGAGCAAAGAATCATCTCTCCACGCAGTTCAATTCTACTTTAGTGTTATTAAATTGGGAAATTGGCTTTAGAATAGACCAAGAAATCTTAAAGCACAAACGTGCAGGCTATGGCAGACAAATCGTTTCTCAGCTTACGAAAGAACTTCAGATTAAATATGAACGCGGATTTGATCAAACCTCATTGTCTCGAATGGTCAAATTTTCCAAACTATTTTCCAATCAAGAGATTCTTGCGACACTGTCGCAAGAATTGAGTTGGTCACACTTTGTAGAAATTATTGCAATTTCTGATAATCTGAAGCGCGACTACTATTTAGAGATGTGTCGTGTTGAAGGATGGAGTGTTAGAACACTACGTAGTAAAATCGATACTATGTTATATGAACGTACGGCATTAGCAAAAAAACCTGAGGACTTCATAAAACAAAGCATCAAACAGTTACGTGAAGAAAATACGCTAGCACCTGAATTTATTTTTCACGATCCATACTTTCTTAACTTTGTGGAATTGCCATCAAGTCATAGTGAGACTGATCTAGAAAATACGATTTTGGATGAATTGATAAAATTTTTACAAGAGTTTGGCAACGACTTTTGTTTTGTGACACGTCAAAAAAGGATGAGCACTAAAGCAACTGATAGGTATTTAGACCTGCTATTTTTTCATATAGGATTAAGGCGTCTTATTGCAATAGAACTAAAAATCGGTCGGTTTGAACCAGCCTATAAAGGACAAATGGAATGGTACTTGAATTGGTTAGATAAAAATGAACGAAAACCAGATGAAGAAAAACCTCTAGGGATTATTTTATGTGCCGATAAGGATCAAGAAGATATAGAATACCTGGAGCTTGAGGGGTCTAATATTCACGTTGCGCAATATTTAACACGGCTACCCCCTAAGAAAATCCTTGAGGAGAAGTTGAGAAAAGCTATCTCTATAGCTCGTGAAAAATATGAACGGCTCCAAGAAAAGTCAAGAAAATGATTAGTAACACAAAAGGCAAGTCAGCGGAGCAGTTGAATAGCAAAATTGTTAGAATGAGATGGCGGTGTAGTGTGGTTTGAGGCTAAAGTTTAAAGTCTTTTTGCTTGTATCTTAACCACACCTCTGCGTCTATTCTTTGTTATTCAAGTGTTTAAGAACAGATTTTGCTAATTCTTTACTAATCCTAGCTACGTTTTGAATTTCAGCCAGAGAAGCTTTGCTTATGTTTTCCACTGAACCAAAATGAGACATCAACGCATTTTTTCTTTTGTTACCAATGCCAGTTATTTTACTTAACGGTGAAACGAAAAGCTGTTTATCGCGCTTTTTTCTATGTGAAGCGACTGCAAAACGATGAGCCTCATTACGCAGCGATTGTAAATAAAGCATGACTTTGCTGTCATTTGCTAGAGTAAACTCTTCTCTGCCCGGCATATAAAATCTCTCATTTCCTGCGTTGCGATAGGGGCCCTTTGCCATGCAAGCAAAAGGAACATTTATATTCAATATTTCTAATACATTTTTTACTATGGAAACATGCCCAGGCCCGCCATCAATCAATAGAAAATCAGGAATTATGTCCTTTATCTTGCCAGAGAAACGTCTGGTTAGCACTTCTCTCATCATTTTATAGTCATCACCTGAAATTTCTTCTTTTATAGTAAATTTTCTGTATTCACTTTTTAAAAAACCTTCCTGCCCTGCAACAATCATCACACCAACTTGTTGATTTCCAGATATGTGGCTATTATCATAAACCTCGATACGCTTTGGAACATTTGGTAATAAGAAAACTTTACTAAGCCCTTCAAGTTTTTCCAGACTGTTTTTATAATCAGTAAGCTTCTGCTCCAAGCTATGTCGAGAATTATCATAAACGAATTTCAACAAACTATGCTCTTTTTTATTTTTTGCATGCAAAACTTTTATTGGTTTTTGAGTAACGTTACGTATTGCCTGCTCAACGATTTCCTTACCTGTAACAAAACCAGGAACATAAATTTGTGCTGGAGGTATGTTAGCTGAATTATACAAATTGATCAGAAAGGTGGATAAAATTTCATCATCTGGATGATCATTGCAGTTCTCGACAAAGTAAGGAGTGCTTCCATAGTTGTCTTTATTTCTGAACGATAACACACCAATGCATGCCAGATCCTCTTCACGTACAATGCTGAAAAAGTCTGCATCTTTTTCAAAAGAAAAATCCGTTCGCTGCATTTGAATTTGCTCAAGAAATTTTATCCGATCTCTATATACAGCAGCAAGCTCATAATTTTCCTCACTGCTGCACTTTCTCATTGTGGAAAGTAATTGTTCTTTCACTTCCTTATTTCTTCCAAGCAATGTATCTCGTGCTTGTTTTACTGATT
>JAITFM010000052.1 GCA_031281335.1 Rickettsiales bacterium
GAATACTTCCAAGTTCGTGGACAGAGTGCAGAGGCTTGTTTGATCTTATAATTAGCAATCCTCCATATATCAAAAGCAGTAAATTAAAAGACCTGCAAGCAGAAGTGCAAAAAGAACCGAAAATGGCCCTTGATGGCGGTATTGATGGTTTGAGCTGTTACTTGAGCATTTTTCCAATATTGAAAAAGTGCCTTAAAAAGAATGGGTTTGCAATATTGGAAATAGGCGAAGATCAAAACGATATCGACAAAATAATCCCCTCATATGGGTTATCTTTTCAGGAGTATGTATATGACTTGGCGGGAATGAAAAGATGCATTGTTGTGAAACAAGATGAAGAACATAACTAGTTTCTTTCTCCCTGAATCCTAGTATCATTCAACAGAAACAAAAAAACTACTTGACAACCTTCGCCGTTACCCTTATCATATTATTGGAGCTATTCATTTAGCTTCAATCTGTGCAGATTAAACGATGAAAGTATCATGGTTGGCGTCTTATGTCTTTATAAACTTTCTAGGTTTCTCCCTATACAAGCTGAAACGCGCTTATAAGTCGTTTAAGACAGTATAGTACGCCGATTTGCAGGATTAGAGAGTGAGTAACTTCTATCACAGGGTTTTTTTGTCTTTTTTTCTGCTTATTAAGTTTCTTAGCGCTTAAGCTAAGGGTCTGTTACAGTTTAAAAGTCGCTAAATTGCAGCGTTTAAGACTTAAAAAAACGCCAATACTGAAAATAGATAATGACTAGAGCTTCTTTTGCTTTTTTCTCCATTTGGTAAATTTCTTAAATATTTATAGCTAGTTGCAATTCATGAACAAACATTTGTTTTTGCAACAAATGTTGTCATTCCAGCATCCCTTCTCCCGTCATCCAAGTAGCTGACACTAGCTTTTTTCACCTAGATTCCAGCATCACGCGCTGGAATGACAAGAAGAGGAGGTGCTGGGATGACAAAAAAGGGGCTACTTGGGTGACACTCTCTTGGCAGGCTCAAATCACAATGTTCGTACAGTTGTGGCTTATATTTTTGTAATACTAATTATGTTGAACTCTCTTGAATGGCCCTCTTCGGTTGGAATTATATTAAATATTAATTCTTTTCCGTCTGAAGACAAAGTTCCATTATCTACCCTATAGTTGTTCACATGGCAACCGTTACTGTCCTCTACTCTTTCTTCTATTTGTAAAGATCTGAGATTAAGGACGATGTCTTTATGCATGTTCCCATCCGGACATATATATTCATATAGGTTCTTAAATACCAAGTTCTCATGTTCATCACGTTCTACTATATATGTGCTGAGATCTGTAAGATCTGGACTATCCTTATTATATTCAGATACTACATAATAAGCATTATCCTCGAAAAATCCAGAATAGTCGTCGAAAAGATTTATAAAGTCTGTCATAATATTTGCCTCTTGTTATCAAACTATTAATATGATAACTAATATTCCTACATAAGTCAAGATGGTTAATTTATTAGTATTTTGGCGATCAAACTTCAGCTATCACACCGCTTGGAGGTTTCTCTATTTGGTTCAACTCTTTTACCTTTGGCTCGCTGATCATAGTCCGAACGATATTAGCTGCCATAGCAGCACAGCCCAGAATAAAAAAAGTAATAGAAACAAAAGGAATAATAGGAGATTCAAAAGGTAATACAGGTATAATTCCTCCTATTAAAAACGAGGCGCTAGATGCGATATTGATATGGATCTTTGTTAGCTTTTCCTGTCCAGGAGTGTTTTCTATGCCAAGCTGACTATTAAGATCGCGCTTTCGCAAGTGGTCAACATATGACTACATATTCAAACCGAGTGAAACTATACTTAGTGCAATACTCAAAACAGCGGAGTGCAAATTTAAGCTAGGAACATTAAAAATTAGTGATACTATATACCCAATAAAAGAAGCAATGGATAGCGTGGTAACTAGACGTTTTGAGCAAGTTCTTATTTTCTTTCTGTCAACAAGCCTCTTTTTCTTACAACCCATAAACTTAGGTATACTTAGTATATTCCATTATAGCATTAATTCATTCAAAAAACAATGTGGAAGTTAAGAGTGCCCGAGAGAAGACTTGAACTTCCACAACTGAAAAGTTACTAGCACCTGAAGCTAGCGCGTCTACCAATTCCGCCACCCGGGCTTTTTGTGGTTTACTGTGTTAAAATTAAATAATATACTTAAGCAATTTTTAGTTCAAAGGTAATGTCGGACAATCTAAACCTAGATCAAATATTTTTTGCTCAAAACAATGTTAATATTAATAACATATATGAAATAGTCAACAGCGCTTTGAGCAATAGCGATGGCGGTGAGCTATTTTTAGAGTTTTGTCAGTCAGAGTTCATGGTTTTCGATGATAACATATTGAAACATATGGATTTGAATACCAGAAGGGGATTTGGCCTGAGGTCTTTTTGCGAGGACAGCACGTCTTTTGTTTGTTCTTCTGAGATTAGCGAAAAAGAAATTAGTAATGCTGCTTCTATAGTTAAAAGCTCAGTGTCTTTGAACAAAACAAATTCAATAAGCTTAAACAAAGAGACAAGAAATCTATATTCAAAAATTAACCCCATAAATGAAATAGATCTAAGCTCAAAAATTAAACTGCTCAATGAGGTTAATAAGTATGTAAGATCCAAAAATAACTGCGTGAAGCAAGTAAAAATAACTCTAAGTGGAGAATGGCAAGTCGTACAAATAATAAAGGGTGATCACAGATTAAGCGACATCAGGCCTCTAGTACGTTTTAATGTGCTGGTTATCGTAGAGAAAGATGGCCGCACTGAAAGAGGTTCTGCAGGACACGGAGGACGGGATTCTTATAGTAAGTTTATTTCTGAGAAAAAGTGGAAAGAAGTTGCAAACCAGGCTTTAGAACAGGCATTAGTAAATCTTGAAGCAGTTCCAACTCCAGCTGGAGAGATGACAGTTGTTCTAGGTTCGGGCTGGCCAGGAGTGTTGTTACATGAAGCTGTCGGTCATGGACTCGAAGGCGATTTTAATCGTAAAGGAGTCTCAGCATTTTCAAATTCTATTGGTAAACAAGTAGCAGCTAGTGGCATCACAGTAGTTGATGATGGAACTCTGCCTAATTTGCGTGGTTCTATTAGCATAGATGATGAAGGTACTCCTTCTGGTTATAATGTGTTGATAGAAGATGGGATTCTCAAGGGATATATGCAGGATCATATGAATGCTAAACTCATGGGTGTAAACCCAACTGGTAATGGTAGAAGGGAGAGTTATAAGGAAGTTACTATGCCGCGCATGACAAACACCTATATGTTGCCAGGGAAACATACACCAGAAGAGATAATATCTAGCGTAAAGAAAGGTCTGTATGCAGTAAATTTTGGTGGTGGGCAGGTTGATATAACGTCAGGAAAATTTGTTTTTTCATCTTCAGAGGCTTATTTAATAGAAAATGGTAAAATTACACAACCAGTCAAAGGGGCAACGCTAATTGGTGACGGGCCAACAGTGCTGAAAAAAGTATCCATGGTTGGCAATGACTTAAAGCTAGATCCCGGTATTGGTACATGTTCGAAAGATGGACAAAATGTGCCTGTTGGGGTTGGTCAACCAACACTCAAAGTTGATGCAATTACGGTAGGCGGAACTGAGTTATAAGTTAGGGATACTGTGCTGATTTTCTTCTTCTTTTTTTCGTCGTTGGTCTTCTTGCTCCTGAAAGGATTGTTTTCGTTCTGCTCCATTGGCTTCTCGCCCAGGCTCAGTAGGCTGCTCACTATTTTCTCTTCCTTGAGTAAGTTGCTCCCCAGGCGTTACAGTAGGTTGCTTACCCTGTCCAATTCCATTAACTTCAGATCCTAGAATTTTACTAATTCTACTACTAATTTCGCTACCCCATTCTTTCTTCTTTTCAGTATCAGGGTTATATAAAGTACCTTTCCTGTTATTTGAAAAAAGAACCCCAACACCTCCTTTTACGGCGAATATTGTACCAATAGCAGCAGCAACTATCGCGAATGTAGTAGGACCAAAAACTAATATTGAGGCAATGGAAAAAAGAGTAGGAAGAAAAATCTTACGTAAGAATGTTGTTACCATTTCTTCATCACTAAGTGGTGGCTCATCTTTTTCTTTACCTCCACCTAAAAATGGTACTTTTTCTTTTAGCCCACTCATAAGGGAGCCAGAAAAATTTTTAGGATCTATCTTTATTCCAAGCGGCCATCCAACAAGCTTTATTAGTGAATCTTTAGCTTCTGTACCGCGTATATCATCTACACACTCACCAACTACTTCTTTTATTTTATTATTCTCTAAATTCTCTTTGCTAGCTAAATTTTTTTCTCTAATTTTCTCAAATGCGGAAAATAAAAACTGAAGGAAATTTTCTTCACTTAGTGACTCTATATCTTCTGGTTTAACATCCTTGAATATCTCTTCGCGATTCTCAAATATGAAAGTAAAAACTCTCTTTTCATTTTCATTCTGTAATCGAGCTAACTGCTCCTCTTTTAATAACTTTTGTTTCTCTAATTCCTCTTTTTCCTGCTCTGAAAGTTTTTTTTGCAGCTCCTTTGCTATTTCCTTTATCTCCTGTTGTGTTTGCTTCTCTGGATTTTCTAAAGTATCTAGAAAAGCACGATAGATTAACTGATGTTCCTTTCTTTCAAAAGTTTTCTTATCTTCGTCAGTTAACTGAATAGATGGTCCTGTGGACTCCTTCTTTCCTGCTTGTGGAGCTGATGTTATACCTACCATGGCTGACCTGTTTACATTTACCCATGTTTTAATTGTAGCATATTTTTTATATTAGTTCAAATGATTTATACTCTCGGAATTTGCGGTGTTTAAATCATAATTAAGAAAATTTGAGCCCCAGTTGTCACTAATTTTTACCTCCACTTCAAGCGGTACAGAAATTTTTACTGCATTTTCCATTACGTCTTTCACAAGTTTTGCTGTTTCTTGTACCTTTTCATCCTTTACTTCGACCAGTAGCTCATCGTGAACTTGGAGGATTATTTTACCAGCTTTTAACTGATCATAAAGTCGAATCATTGCACTTTTTATTATATCAGCAGCAGTTCCTTGCACAGGTGCATTTATCGCTGCCCTTTCTGCAAATTGCCTTAAGTAAGGGATTTTATTGTTTATGTCTTCTACAAAGCATCTTCTACCAAACAAAGTTTCTACATAGCCGTGCTGTCTCGCGATAGACATCTCCTTTTCCATATAGACCTTTATCTCTGGATAACAGGAGAAATAATAATTAATGTATTCGGCAGCTTCCTCAACGGTAATTTTAAACCGCCTTGCAAGGCCAAACGGGCTAATGCCATATATAATGCCAAAATTAATGGATTTTGCTTTTTGCCTTAGCTGTTTATCTACCTCTGCACCTTCCCGCACTCCAAAAACTTGCCTTGCGGTGATATTGTGAACATCTTGTCCATTTGCAAAAGCTTCTTTAAATGCTGCAACATCCGCGATATGTGCCAAAAGTCTCAATTCTATTTGTGAGTAATCGGCAGAAATTATCTTGTACCCTTTTGGCGCAATAAATGCTTGCCTAATAAAGCTTCCTTCCTCACTCCTGATAGGAATACTCTGCAGATTAGGATTGCTGGAGCTAAGCCTACCTGTTGCGGTTATTGAGAAGCTCGTATGTACTCTACCATCAAGAGGGTCAACTCGCTTTATTAGCGCATCGGTATAGGTACCCTTTAGCTTGCTTAAGTGTCGCCAATCTAAAATCTTACTTGCAATTTCAGCTCCTTCCATTTCAAGTTCTTCTAGTACTTCAGAGTTTGTGCTATACGATCCTGATTTTAACTTTTTCTTCTTATTAAGCCCCATTTTATTAAACAAAACATCACTTAATTGTTTTGGCGAAGCAATATTGAATCTTTCTCCTGCCAAATTATATATATCATTCTCAAGCACAGTGAGTAGCTGTTGAAATTTATCAGACAATTCCTGCAGTTTTTGAATGTTTAGCAATATTCCATTTTTTTCCATGCTGAGTATCACTTTCATAAGCGGCTTATCGAAGCGCTCGTAAATTGTAAAGAGCTTTTCCTGGAACAATCTTTGTGTTAGCTTTTCACGGATCGCTATTAAAGTTTTTGCTGAGAAAACCTCTACATTTCCACTCAAATTATGTGCAACTATGTTTGGAATGCTGTGATCATGCTTTCCTGTGTCAAGGCTATATGACATTGTCATCAAATCATCAACTGAGCCTAGCACTTTTTCTACTGTAGGAAGTGTTTCTCTGACCTTTCTAATATCATGTATTATTTTTAGCACCCCGTTTGAAAGTAAAGTTGAGTTGATTGTGATTAGCGCATCTTGTAGGCAGTTTTGATCTATGTAGAAAATATTATCTTCACTGCAAGATAAGGAAATTTTACTGAGTACGTTGTTTTCAAAGTGGCAATAGATTGCGATTTTGCCTTCATATCTGCAGTGCTCCAAAAATTTTTCTAATTCTTCACTACTATATTCTAGTTTCTTTTCCGCGCTGGGTTTATTATAAGAAAAAAGCTTCTCCGCTTTGCTTATCAATGAATTAAACTCATACTTCTTTAGAAAGGATAACAATTTCTCCATATTTGGAGGATGAACTTCATATTTTGCAACATCATGCTGAAGATCTACTTTCTCGCATAGTAATAAAAGTTTTCGTGAAATTAGTGCTTTTTCCTTATGTTCGATAAGAATATTACGTACCCTCGTTTGCTCAATGCTACTAATGTTTTCCAGGGTATTGTCCAGGGAACCAAATTCATCAAGCAATTTAGCTGCAGTCTTTGGGCCTATTCTTGGAATGCCCGGGATGTTATCAGATGCATCTCCAGTTAGAGAAAATAAATCAAGAAGCCTGTTTGAATTTACACCAAATTTTTCTATTACTTGTTTTTCATCTATGTATATATTTTTGATAGGGTCGAATATTAAAATGTTG
>JAITFM010000055.1 GCA_031281335.1 Rickettsiales bacterium
TGGGCTTGGACATAAATTTTTGAAGCACATAGAAAGGTGTAAAATTTTACTGCATTTAATTGATGTAACTCACGATGGTGTCGTTTCAGCTTATGATTGCACACACAATGAGTTGGAGCTTTACAATGGTGACCTTGTTAGAAAAGAAGAAGTTGTAGTGTTAAACAAATGTGACTTGTTGGAAGAAGCAGAAATTCTGGAGAAGAAGAATCACTTGGCTAACTATCTTGATAAAGAAGTACTATGCTTATCAATTGATGATGATTTACAGCCCATTTTGAGGTTATTAAGTGAAAAATTGAAAAAGAACAACCCTAGGGAAACTGATGTATATGATCCTTTTAAGGCATGAGTTTCCCGTTCAATGGCCACGTATAAACAAGTCCGATATTACTTCCGCGACTTGAGCAATTTTCTGTTAAGAATGTGATATTTTAGACATAAAGTCCCCTCATGTAAAAAATTCAGAAAAAATGCAACGCACATACGACAGAGATTAAGCACGTGTGTGCACCCACGCACACTGAAGAAGATACGCTAAATTTTTTTTGGTTGTTTAATCTGCAGACGGAGATAGATTTTGAGCTCTCTAAATATCTCTACTGTAATTATAGTAACACTGGATAAATAGGCGAAGTAATTTTTTGCTGGAAATCCATTTTATGCAAAATCTTTTTTCTCTACTTAATAAATTTCTTAAATATTTTCTTGAATTTCATAGCTAACCACCGTCAAGCGCTGGGATGACACCGTTGTGCCTTGTAAAAAGCATCTAATCCTTAATCTGTGATATAGCAACTAGTCCAATCAACGCACAGAAAATCATGTAAAAGCTTGCCGAAGTTTCTTGTCCTGTAATCTTAATAATTGTTGTGCATATAAATGGTGCAAGGCCACCAAAAAATCCAGCAGCTATATTTCTTGATAAACTAAATCCGCTGTACCGCACCTTTGTTGGAAATAATTCGCACATAAGTGCACTGACAGGACCAAGTGATGCAGCTATTGGGATTATAAAAAGAACGTGTGCCACTATGGTTAGCAAGTTATCACCTCTTAGTACCATAAAAGAAACTGGATAACTTACTACTATGAAAGTCATAAATGCAAATTTCATGACTTTTTCTCTTCCTATCTTGTCAGAAAGTATTGCAAATAATATAGTCAATCCTCCGAGCGCAATTTGACTCAGTATTTCCACCGTGTGGTTAAAATGAGTATTTACTTTTGATGTAAGCACATTGAAAAATACTAAATATATATAAAGGGATGAATTTTCGACTATGTCGACCCCTACCGATATTAGAAAAGGTTTTTTATAGCTGTTTAACAACTCTTTTAACGGCAATTGAGGTGGATTTTTCTGCTTTTTGTACTCTGGGCTCTCATCAAGTATATATCTTGTATATATACTGATTAATCCCATCACTAAACTGAAAACAAAAGGTAATCTCCATCCCCAAGATTCAAAATCGGATACTTTTTTGCATATGAGTACCGCTATAAGACTTAATATTGAACCAAGAATTGCACTGAATACCTCGATACTGCCAAAGAATCCTTTCTTGTCCTTAGGAGCATGCTCTATTAAAAACGGGGCATTTCCTGCTTCTCCTCCAAGGGATATACCTTGCAATAACCTTAAACATACCACCAGTATTGATGCGAGTATTCCAATGTTTTGGTACCCCGGAACAAAGGCAATGAGTACAGTTGATAGAGTCATTAATACAATGGAGAGCGATAGAGCAATCCTTCTTCCATATTTATCACCAATATGGCCAAATATGGCAGCACCGATTGGTCTCATCAGGAAACCCACTGCAAACACTCCAAAAGCCTTCAGTATGCTAACCAATTGATCATCTGATGGAAAAAACACACCGCCGATTATGCCGATCAGGTGACCAAAAAGCATATGGTCATACCACAGTAAAGTGTTACAAATTAAACTTGATAGTATTACTTTTGTTATTTGTTGCATAAAATCTTCTGCAGTTTACTTGATATAATAGTGATATTCCTTACTTTTTCAAATATAATGGGAAAATGTGAGCATTATGTGAATATTATATTAATAATGATATCTCATTAAATCTTAATATTTTTATATCATTGACTATATCGAGTATTTTTGTATCATATATTTCACCATATTTTAGTGGGTAAGCCATTTTTATCTGTATACACAAAGTCTTTTGATAGAGCGCTATGACACATATTCCAGTTTTGTTAAAAGAGATGCTATTACAACTGTCACCACAAAGTGGAGGTGTATACGTGGATGCTACGTTTGGAGCTGGGGGATATAGCAAAGCAATATTGGAATCAGCTGACTGCAAAGTGTATGCAATTGATAGAGACGAAACGGTTGTTAAATTTTATGATGATTTAAACATTAAGTATCCAGGTAAAGTAAAGCTATTTATTGAAAAATTTAGCAATATTAAAAATATCTTAGATAGCTTTGAACACCTTGTAGAGCCCTCTTTCATCTCACAATCCTCTTCCGTTGTCCCGGCTGGAGTTCAGAAAAAAAATGTATGGTCAAGCACTGGAATAACACCAGACAGATCTAGGATGACGCCGGGCAGGTCTATTAATGCTGCAGATGGAGTTATATTTGACGTTGGAGTATCGTCTATGCAGCTTGATGAAGGAGATAGAGGATTTTCATTTTTACATGATGGTCCGCTCGATATGCGTATGGATGGCTCTTCCCAAATCAACGCTTCAACGTTCGTTAACGCTCTACGCGAAGAAGAAATTGCCAATACTATATACAATTACGGAGGAGAACGTTATTCCCGCAAAATTGCAAGGGCGATAGTAAACGCGCGGAGGAAAAGACCTATCAAAACTACATTTGAACTCGCAGATATTGTACGTTCTGTGGTATTTCGTGGAAAAAGCAAAATTGATCCTGCAACTAGGACATTTCAGGCGATCAGAATATGGGTAAACGATGAGCTTGGAGAACTTGAAAAGGGCATTAAAGCTGCATCTGAAATTTTAAATAAGAATGGCAAACTAATTGTCGTTACCTTTCATTCTTTAGAAGATCGTATAGTCAAAACTTTTTTTAAAAATCTATGTGAGCAAAGATCTAACGATTGTAAGGTCTTCTCTCTTCTGAACAAAAAAGTGATCAAAGCGAGTGCGGAAGAAATAAATGCAAATCCGCGTGCGTGTTCAGCAAAACTAAGAGCTATACAGAGGTTATCATGAGAACTTTTTGTATTATCTCAATAGTTATGTTTTTTTTCAGTATTACAGGACTATTTAAAGTAAAACTACATGTTCAGTCACTAAATGAAGAACTAAAAAAAATAAAACGAGAAATTAGTTTAGCGCAAAGTGACATAAAAGTTTTAAAAGCAGAGTGGAGTTATTTGAGTAATCCAAAGAGACTTGCAAACCTCATGGATAGACACCTGAAAAACAACTCTTTTATATTAGCCAGCCAGGTTAAAAATCTTGACTCTCTAAATGGCCGCAGCGCGCTAGCACAACTTGAAAATCAGGATTGACGATTAATGGCAAAGCTACACTTAAATATAGAGTAAGTTTTCCAGCATGGCCTTAGTTTTTTTATACATTCTATTTCTTTCTCTATATTTGATTATAGGCTTAAAAATAAATGGTAATCCTAGAATTGTTAAGCTTAAAGCCAGGGTTGAAAACATGCAAGAAGCTTTGTATTTACTATGTAGCTCTTTCAGGTAAAGTATTAAAAACCTACAAAATTTCTTGTAGTTTTCGTTGATGTCTGCTCTGCCATTAGCTTTGTTGATAAACATGTCTATTGCAGTGTAACCGTCTTTGCACTTAATGCTAAGGTCTGCTCCTTTCTCTATTAATAGCTGAGCTATATCAAAATAATCCCTTTGAACAGCAAGATGCAGAGGTGTATAACCCTGTTGTTCACAGATATTCATATTGGCTTTAACTTCCAATAACATTTTCACAATCTTTGTATGACCTTTTTTAACTGCTAGCAGCAGAGGAGTTCTGTTACATTTGGTGACAGCATTCACATTTACTTTAAGCTCCAATAAGAGCCTAACTGCTTTAGTGTCACCATTATAGCTAGCTTTATGTAACCGGGCATTACTATTGAAATCTTGATCATTTGCGTCCATTCCCTTTGAAACAAGAAATGTTACCATTTTCCTATTGTTATGCTCAACAGCGCAATCCAATGCATCAAAACCATGGCTGTTTTTTGTACAGATAAATTCTTTAAAGTTAGCTTTTGCTTGCTGTTTTTTTACAATAAGCTTCACTATTTGCATTTTATTGTTATATGCCGTTAGGAAGAGCGTAGTATTATTCTCCGCGTCTTTTGCTTCTATATTCGCTCCTTTTTTTATCAGATATTCTATAATTTCTGCTCTACTCTCATAATGTGCGGTGCACTGATAAATGGTCAGAAATAAAGGAGTGTGTAAATTATTATCTTCGCATTCAAGATTGGCTCCACTATCAACTAAAGTTTGGACGCTTTTTTTGGAACCGTATAGTGAAGCTATGTGAAGAGGAGTGTGGCCTTCTTTAGCATCTCTTTCATTGATTTTTGCACCTTTTGCGATCAAAAAACTTATTAATTCCGTATCATCTTGTAGCGCAGCAAGGTGCAGCGGAGTAAATCCATTTTTATCTTTGGAATTAATTGTCAGTTGGTTGACAAGAAGTTTAGCAATTTTCTTGTGTCCGTGCATAACAGCATAATGCAGTGGATTTCTATTTTCGCTGTCTACAACATTAAAATCTGCCGCATGCTCTAGCAATGATCTTACTCTAGCCGCATCGCCTTCTTTTATAAATTTATGCAAAAGAGTGATTCCATTTGCATCTTTTGAGTTAATATCAAATCCACTTTCTACTAATTGGTTTATGTCTTCCTCATGCACCATACCACTTAAACTTCTAATAAAACCCTTTTTGCATCAATAATACTCCCACTTAATTAGGTTTGAGTGAATCTGTAGGAGACATACTGATTGCTTATGCGGAAGGTGATGTTTTTTTGTACGCCAAGAAGTGCGTAAGGAACAGTTGGTGAAACAGGTACCTGGAACAGACCATTATGCTGCGCAAGGCGTAAAGCTAATGGAATGACACCACTTGTTGTAAAAACAAATGTTTGTTCATAAATTGCAACCAGCTATAAACATTAAGAAATTTACTAAGTAGGAAAAAAAAGCCCCGGTTGGTGGCTAATTATTTATATGTACTGCAAAATATTAGTATCTGCTCGGCTAAGCGATTTGAAATTAACTCGTAACTTCTCCTTTGAGTTGTGCAATTTCAGCTTTAAGAAGACCAGTAGTTTGAGTTATGATATCAATAGAAACTCCTGCTTTAAGTAGGTTTTAGCAACTTCAATTTC
>JAITFM010000029.1 GCA_031281335.1 Rickettsiales bacterium
AAGGTTGTCAAGTAGTTTTTTTGTTTCTATTGGGTAACATTTGCTTTCTGTGTATAATAGCTAAAGTAATTTAGGTTTTTCAAGATGATGAAAGGTAATGCAAGAAATTTAACCATAGGAGAAAATTAGGGCTTTTCAGTTTGATCTTTTGTTATAATAATTAAGGCTTATGTTCTTAACTAAAAACGATGCTTAGAGGCTTTCTCTTGATTTTTATATTCACAGTGTTCATGCCGCTGTCAAACGCTGATGCGAGGAAATATATCAGAATTGTTGGGTCTTCAACTGTTTTTCCTTTTATCTCATTTATAGCTGAGGATTTTAACCGTGTATTCTCCTTTAAAACTCCAGTTGTGGAATCAATAGGAAGTGGGCCAGGGTTCAAAATGTTTTGCTCAGGGATAGGGGAAGACACGCCAGATATTGCTGCTTCGTCTCGTTCTATAAAAAATGCAGAAAGGGAGCTATGTAAAAGGAATAAAGTTGATGAAATGATAGAGATTATTATTGGCTATGATGGAGTTGTAATCGCAAATTCTAATCAAAGCCATAGATTTGACTTCTCAAAAAAGGATTTATTTGAAACTTTGTCTGCATACTCTCAAGAGAGTGGTAAGCTGGTAAAAAATAATAAGAAGCTTTGGTCTGATGTAAGCCATGCCTTACCAAAAACAGAAATTGAAATTTATGGTCCACATCAAAATACAGGTACGTACGAAACTTTGATTAATTCTATTATGCTCGATCAATACTCATGCATGAATTCAAGAATTTTCAAAGAGACTTATGAAGATCAGGAGGAAAGAAGGAAAGCTTGTAGCAGTATAAGGGACGATGGAAGGTATAAGGAAGTTGGGGCTAATGAAAACATAATAATACAAAAGTTGAAAAGCAACAAGAATGCTTTGGGAATATTTAGTTTTAGTTTTTTGATGAGGAACCAGGATAAAATACAAGGAAGCACAATTGCAGGAATTGAGCCAACTTATGAAAATATATCATCGGGAAAATATATATTAGCAAGGCCTCTGTACCTTTATATAAAAAAAGAACACTTGAATACTGTTTATGGATTAAGAGAGTTCATTAGAGAAGTTATCGATTCTATCAGTACTGAAGATGGGTACCTATCTAAGCTCGGTCTGATTCCACTTTCAAGTGAAGACATAAAGAAAGTTTCAGCAAAAGTTCATGATATAGTGTAATATCTTTTTGCTCTGGAAAGTCACTCTATGGAAAATCATCAGCACTTGCAAACGTTGCGTTCAATTGCATTTATTGTTGGAGTATTTCTATTGGTGTTTAGCTTAACAATGGTCATTCCTGCTATTACTAATAAGTATCTGGGCTACGAATGGAAAAATTTTCTAGCTGGGTTTGTGATTACTTGCACATCTGGCGCAATTTTTGTTTTATTAGGTAAATTAAGCAGATTGCATGGAATGCAAGTGGTTTTCGCGATACCAGCTGTGCTTGGATTGCTTTATCCCTATTTGCAGCTATTCCGTTCTATCTTGATAGTCTGGACTATGTTGATGCATTATTTAAAACGATATCTGGCTTTACCACAACAGGAGCAACTGTATTCAGTGATGTTGAAAAGCTATCACCAGGAATATTGCTGTGGAGAGCAATGCTGCATGGTATAGGTGGCTTTACTATAGGAATTGCAGTTTTTCCCATGCTTAGGGTTCTGAGTCTAAGTAATTTACTCTATTCTGAATGTTCAGATGCTACAAAAAGAAGGTTACCAAACACGCGAAGTGTAGTGATTCATGCTACGGCAATATATTATGGCCTAATTTTGTTGTGCATATTTTCCTATTATCTAGCTGGTATGCCATTATTTGATGCAATATGCCACGGAATGTCCGCCGTATCAACTGGTGGATTTGCTAACTATAACGATTCCATAGGGCACTATAATGATCCCTTACTAGAAGCTATAACAATCATTTTCATGATCTTGGGTTCTCTGCCTTTTCTTAGCTACTTAAAGATCATAAGACGGTTAGACATTTACCGCGATGAACAGGTCCTTAACTTTATTGGGATAGTCATTGTCTCATCTTTATTTGCTTGTTTTTGGTTGTATAAAAATGTTGATTTAGGAATATCATTGTCATTTAGATATAGCACATTTACCATCACCTCTTTTATTACGTCAACTGGCTATGTGGTGTGTAATTATGTGGATTGGGGCTTCATCTCAGTCTTAGCTTTTTTTCTAACCTTTATTGGTGGATGTAGTGGTTCTGCAAGTGGTGGAATCAAAATCTTCCGTTTGATTGTTTTTCTAAGATCTATAGGAAATCGCTTTCGCCTTTTATTAGATCCTAATGCAGGTGATAGGGTGAAATTTAATGGTAAAACTTTAGAAGATGATGAAGTTCACTCTATCTTTACGTTTTTTGCAATTTACATACTAACGTTCACTATATCATCAATAGTGATGTCTTACTTAGGCAATACGGACTTTATAACTAGCATTAGCGCGGTCTCTGCGACGCTTACGAACTCTGGTCCAGGGTTCAGTAACTTAATCGGACCTTAGGGTAATTATTCCTCCTTCAGCAGTGGAGTAAAACTATTTCTGTCGTTTTTAATGCTGCTTGGCAGGCTTGAAATATTGCCAATCTATTTTTGTATAGGCAACTTGCTCTTATTTAACAGAAGAGAATAGTTTAGCTGCCTAAAAGGTTGGGGAATGGTTTTCTTAGCATTGAAAATTACATAATATACATTATGGAAAATATGGAAAACACGGCTCCCAGATTAGTGCTCAAAAATGCTTAAGTGACAAAAATTTATGTCTTCAGGTTATCAACAGGGTTATTCACAATGTCGTGAATCTATGTCTAAATAAGAAAATTGGTGTCTCGGTGAGAGACAAGGAAGAAGGTAGTTTACCTTCTTCCTTTTTATCTTATGCTTTTACTGTCTGAGTAAGATCGTCCTGTTTTGGCTGTGCGTCAGCTCCTTTCACTTGACTACGAGGTTTCGATACTGCATACGCAGAACTACTGGCAATAAGTCCAACTGCTAATGCAGCAGCTACAACTGTACCAACTATAGTCAATATCGGCGCTTGAGAACCTACCGCAAAGCATATACCAACTACCAATGTAGCCACACCACAAAAAAGACCAATTTTGATTGCTGTTTTGATTGCGCTACCTTCAACCCGATAAACTGTGTTGCTGTCTTGATTACCAGGTTTTGTTACTGAAGGCTTAGCTGTGTTTTAAGCTTTTAGGTCTTCAATCAGTTTTTGAAGCTCCGCTTTTGTATGTTTATCACTAATTAGGTCTATTGGAGTGTTACCTTCAATATCTTTCAGTAAAGGATAAGTCGCTTTTGGTAATAGACTTTTTAATATACCTGTATGGCCACTAGCAGCGGCTATATGTAAAGCAGTGTAGCCATTATTGGTTTGTATGTTAACATCAGCCTCTTTTTCTAATAGAGCTTGAACTATCTCTAAGTGGCCATTTTGAGCAGCCAAAATTGGCACCTTTATTTAATAGAGCTTGGACTTTCTCTAAATTATTACTTTTAACAGTATAATGCAATGTATTAGCTTCCGCTTGAAGCTGTGATATATCTCCATAACAATCAACAAACTCCTCTTCCTCTTCAGGCGGTATCACATTTTCGTTGCTAGATGGATTTGCTTTCACTGCTTCACTTTCTATGATCTTTTCAACTTGATCAATTTTGCCGAGCATATCTCGGTCTTCAGCTTCATTTAAAAGACCTTTAATTCTTTCACGCTCATATTTTTTATGCTAGTGAAAACTTCTTTTAATATACCTGCATTGCAAGCTGCATCTAAAATAGTTTTAGCTTTCCAAGTATAAGGACCTAGAGCCACCAAGCCAAGCGGTGTATTAGTATGTTTATCATCATCTTGGAACTTCCAAGTTATATTTGCAGTAGTAAGAACTTCTTTTAATATACCTTTATCTTTAGCTGCACCCAAAATAGCTTCACTTGCTTCATGATTATTACAAG
>JAITFM010000134.1 GCA_031281335.1 Rickettsiales bacterium
TTAGGCGAAATACGCAATGATAAAGCACAAAAAAAATTGCCGCTTAATGCGCCTATAAAAAATGTAACAATATACGCTGAAAACACCGAAACCGTCCAGATAATCCAAAAAGGCGCAATGGATATTACATCAACATTAAAAATTGAAAACTTTAAAATCTTCCTTGACAAGCCTATTCAAGGTAAACAAGTCTCCTCCATTGGAGTATACATCCAAACAGAATACTAAATACTAAAAGTAAGGTGAAAAAAATTTGGCTAAACCTAAACGTGTTGGCTTAATTGGCGCTGGTGCAATCGGTACAGTACTCGCTGAAGCAATTCAACGCAGCCTCATAACCTGCGATGAATTAGTAATATATGACGCAGATCTACAGCGCGCTCAAAACCTAAAAAATAAGCTCCAGTTCCCCACAAAAATAGTTGACAACATAGATGCCCTAATCGCTCAAAAACCAAAAGTAATAGTAGAAGCAGCCTCACAGCAGGCTATTACTGAATACTTTGACAAACTTTTAGCGGCAGACGTAGACATTATAGTTATGAGTACAGGTGCACTGCTTAAACTTGGTACTGGCAGCTCACGTGTACACTTTCCACCTGGCGCAATAGGCGGCTTAGATGCTCTTTCTACTGTAACACTTGCAGATATAGATGAGATAACTCTAACTACGCATAAACCTCCCAAAGCTTTTGGCAAAGATAACACAGAAGAGCTCATAATGTATGAAGGATACGCCGCTGAAGCTGCCCAACGATTCCCAAGAGAAATGAACGTTGCCGCAACCTTAGCCCTAACAGTTAAACCTGCAAAAGTTAAAGTGCAGGTAGTTTCTGATCCAAAAGTTAAACGAAATACACATGAAATCAATGTAAAATGGCGCTACGGAGAAATGCATATGCAGTTCGCAAACGATCCTCACCCAGATAATCCCCATACTAGTGCATTAGCCGCTTGGTCTGCTATCAAGCTGCTTAAAACCTTGCTTGAAGCATAATTGCAAAATTGTTTCCAAAGCTATGGTGAAGCTGGCGGCTTACTTATTTTTCTTTGGAAAAAATTGTTAATGGTATCGCTTAAAGCTTCACATGTAAACCATCTTTCTTCTAACGAGTTATCTGTCTCCATTTCTTTAGTGCATTTTTGAAAAGTTTTAACCTCTTCAAGTAAAGGTGTGCATTTATTTTCGTATTCTTCTCTGAGCTGTTTTTGCTTTTCTTTAAAATCTAACACGATTACTTCCAATTCTTGTTGCTTATCACTGCAGCGTTGCATAGCTAAAGTTTCTCTTCTTTCTCGTTCCTTCTTACTTATACCTCTAAAAAAACCTGTTTTCATTTTAACAATCTGCTCTTGCTCTTCTTTTAGAGTTTCTATCTCTTTATTTAACCGTTTTACTGTAACAATCTTTTGATTCTTAAGCATGAGTGCTCTGGCTAAATACTCCTTTTTTGTTTGCTGAAGACGATTCTTAGCATCCGACATATCATCAATCTGCATTTCCAGACTGCACTCCTGCTGCCGCCGATTCTCCAGTTGTAATTTGATTTCTGCTATTATCTGGTTGCGTTCTTTTGTAAATTGTTCATCAATATTAACATCTGGCTGAGCTTCAAACTCATCTAAAACCGCTTCTACATTTAGTAGCCAGCGATCAAAATGTTCACAAAAGGGAGATGAACCGAATTTCTGATTACCCAAAGTATGTAAACGTTTAAGTGTTATCTCAAAGGTTTGTTGTAAAGATACCGTTTTTTCTTCCCAATCTTGTTTAGTGCCATGCCTACTTAACCGCTTGTTAGGTTGTTTCTTTTTTTGAAAAGCTTTTCTAGCTTCCCCGCCTGTTCTTTTAGATGATCGTGTTCGAGGACGGTACCCCATAAACAAGATATAATAACTTTATAGTATTTAAATGCCCAAAAGCTAAAATGTTTCTTAAAATAGCGTGTTTTACGTTAAATATTTGGCAATGATTATGTATGTCGTTATGCTTTACTTTAAAATAGTATTTCGTTGATATTAGTAATAGTGGGATGTTTATGAAGAAGACGAAAATAATTGCTACTATTGGTCCAGCTAGCTGCAATAGGGTTACTATCAAAAAGATGGTACATGCAGGAATGAATGGTGTGAGAATTAACACTGCATATGGAGATACTGACCAGTACCAGAGCGTTATTGAAACAGTGCGGAAAGTCGCTGAAATCCCAATAATTATTGATCTAAAGGGTCCAGAAATTAGACTTAAAACTATACAAAAAAGAGAGCTGCGTAAAGGTGAAGTAGTAGAAGTAGGTTTTAACTGTGAAGACGAAATAAGTTTTAATCATAACTTTTATGACACCGTAAATGTAGGTGATGTACTTCTTATTGATAATGGAAAAATTCGAACCATAATTACTGAAAAAGCTGATGAGAAGCTACGTTTGCTTGTCACAATTAGTGGTACAATTTCAGATGGGAAAGGTGTTAATCTTCCAAATAAGCATTTTACCTTTTCCACGCTTACTGATTACGATTTAGGCATAATTGATTTTGCTAAAAAATTTGATGTAGAATACATTGCTCTCTCTTTTACCCGAAACGTATGCGATGTTGAAGATCTCGCTAATATCTATGATGGCGGCATCATTGCGAAAATAGAAAACTTTGAAGGTGTTCAAAATGTTAACACTATTTTAGAGGTAGCAAATGGCATAATGGTTGCAAGAGGCGATTTAGGTGTTGAAATTGAACCGGAAAAAGTTCCTCTAGTCCAAAAATCAATAATTAAGCGGTGTAATCAGCGTGGAAAATTAGTTGTAACAGCTACTGAAATGTTAGAATCTATGGTACATAATCCTCAGCCTACAAGAGCAGAGGTAAGTGATGTTGCTAATGCTATTTTGGATGGCTCTGATGCGGTTATGCTCTCAGGTGAGACTGCTATTGGTCAGTATCCTGTGGAAGCTGTGGAAATGATGAGTCGTATTGCTAATGAAACGGAAACTGCTACGAAAAGCAATGTTGAAGATACCTGTTTTGTTAACCTCTCTGACACAGTTAGTCGGGCGATTCAGAGGATATGTCAGAGTATGCCTCTTGATAAGGTTATAACTTTAACTAAAACTGGTTATACTGCACGTATGATATCACGGTTCAAAGTTTCTCAACCTATAATTGCTGTAACACCCGATATTAAAGTGAAAAAACAGTTAGAGCTAACCTTTGGGGTTCAACCCGTTCTACTTGATTACTTACCTGAAAAGGATCCAATTTCCTTTGTTGCAAATAAATTGTATTTTGCAC
>JAITFM010000135.1 GCA_031281335.1 Rickettsiales bacterium
ATAAGGTGCAGTACATCTTTTGGTATCCCAGCCTCGTGTAGTATCTTAACAGCTTTGCAAGCAATAATCGGCGTCTGCTCTGCTGGTTTTGCCAATACTGAATTACCTGCTGCAAGTGCGGCTGCAATCTGTCCAATAAAGATAGCGAGTGGAAAATTCCATGGTGATATGCACAAAAAAACCCCTCTGCCTTCAAAAAAGATAAAGTTATCTTCACCTGTTGGACCTGGCAATCTTTTCCAGTTATTCAGTTCATTTTTTGCTATCATTGCATAATAGCGCAAGAAGTCGACTGCCTCCCTTACTTCTGCTATCGCATCGGATAAAATCTTTCCTGCTTCCACAATCAGAATATAAATCAGCTCTTTCATCTTTTCTTCAAGCAAACCGGCAGCTCTTTCGAGGTGCTTAGCACGCTCTTCTGCTGAAACATTCTGCCATTTAGCAAAAGCACTATGTGCTATTTCAAGAGCGTTTAAAGCTTGATCACTTGTTGTATTTGACACTTCTCCGATTATGTTTTCCAAATGTGCTGGATTAACCACTTCGGTAAATTCAGTACTGTCAAACAGTGATTCTCCGTCAATTATCGGCCCAACCTGCCATTTCTTTTCGCTAAATTCTTTTATATCGTTCGCAAATTGTGAAACTGTAACTGAATCACTAATATCCATCCCCAAGGAGTTTTTCCTCTCCTCTCCGAAGATATCTTGTGGCAATGGGATACTTGGATGAGGCTCATACTCTAAGCTTTTAGCTTTTTCCAATGGATCTGAAACTAACTCTTCAATTTTAACGCTAGAATCATTTATTTGACGGACAAATGAACTATTAGCCCCATTTTCAAGAAGACGCCTAACAAGGTATGGCAATAAATCACTATGTTTACCAACCGGTGCATATATGCGGCAATTTATACTTGTTGCGAGTTCTGACATTACATAATCATATAAGCTCTTACCCATTCCATGTAAGCGCTGAAACTCAAACCCAGGGTGATTTTTATCGGCAAGCTCTATTATAGTAGCAAAAGTATAAGCATTATGAGTTCCAAAACATGGATAAAAGTGACTTGGTTTGCTTAAAAGTTTCTGCGCACAGGCAAGGTAGCATACATCTGTATAGCTTTTTCTAGTAAACACTGGGTACCCACTTAACCCTAATTCTTGTGTGTGCTTGATTTCTGAGTCCCAGTATGCTCCTTTCACAAGTCTCACCATGATCTTATGCTTTGAACGAATAGCAACATCTTCAACAAAATCAAGAATAGACAAAGCACGTTTTTGATACGCTTGCACAGCCAAGCCAAGCCCTTCCCACTCGGAAAGTAATTCATCAAGACGCAATTGCTCAAATAAAACTAATGACATCTCAAGTCTTTCTGACTCTTCTGCATCTATACATAATGAAATATTGTACTTTTTTGCCTCATGACAAAGCTCCAGCACCTTAGTTTTCAGTTCTTCAGCTATGTTACCAAATTGGCAGAATTCATAACGTGGATGCAATGCAGACAACTTGATTGAAATTCCATGTGATCTAAAGCAATCATTTGTGCCAGTGGATTCACCTATAGCTTTTATCGAATGCATATATGAATTAAAATACTCTTCCGCATTCTCAGCTGTACGAGCAGCTTCACCAAGCATGTCAAAGGAGCATAAGAATTTGCCATGATCATCTGATTTTACACTTTCCAATGCTTCTTCTATATTTTCCCCAACTATAAAGTGCTTACCAAGCATCAACATTGCTTGTTTCACTGCCTTGCGGATTACTGGCTCCCCTAAATTTTTAAGTAATCTAGAAATAGCGTGATAGAATCTTGGATCTTCCTTACTGGTTCTTAATATACTACTGCCTATCATTAAACTCCATGTAGAAGCATTAACAAACAATGAAGAGGAACGTCCTAAATGTTTACTCCATTCTTGATTGGCAATTCTATCTTTGATTAGTTCATCTATTGTATAATCGTCTGGTATTCTAAGTAGTGATTCAGCAAGGCACATCAGTGCTATTCCTTCGTCATTGGAGAGCGAATATTGCTGCATAAAAGAATCTATAATATCTAATTTATTGCCCTTAATTTTTTCGACGACTTGTTTTGCAATATTGTAAATTCTGTTTTTCGAATCAGCCGAAAGTTCTGCTTTTTCTACAAGATAACGTACACAACTTTTTTCATCAGTACGATAAAATCCCTGCAAACGTTTTCGCAATTCGTTAGGCTCTTGTATAGAACTGATCATAATTATCTACAAAACACCCTTTACCATATGTAAGGTAAAATTATATCATAACTTTGCGTAGAATAAATTATTATTTAAATAAAGGGCCAGAATCGACTCAAAAAGCCTAGTTAATGACTTTGCTAGCTCAAGAGGACTGCGCAAGTATATAGCTCAACACCCCACCACTCATTAAGTATTTCATCTCAGTTGCAGTTTGTACACAGCACTTAAGTTGAATGGATTGCTCTGAATTATCCTTTCTTTTTATGATACATTCTAGATTTCCATTTGGCACTATTTCACCTTTTATGCTCATTATTTCACTACCATCAAATATCTTTCTGGTTACTCCATCTTGAAATGCAAGCGGAAGAACACCCAGACCAACTAAGTTGGATCTGTGTATACGTTCAAAGCTTTCTGCAATTACAGCTTTAACTCCCAGTAGCGCGGTACCCTTTGCTGCCCAGTCTCTGCTTGAACCTGTACCATATTCTTTTCCTGCAACGACAACTAATGGAACAGCTTCTTCTTTATACCGCATTGCTGCATCAAAAATTGACATAGTCTCTTGAGAAGGAATGTGTTTTGTGTAACCACCTTCATTGCTCACCATTTCGTTTCTTATTCTGATATTAGCAAAGGTTCCACGTATCATTACGTTGTGGTTACCACGACGGGACCCATATGAGTTGAAATCCTGTGGTTCAATTCCAAGACCTTTCAAATATATACCTGCAGGACTATTTGAAGCAATATTTCCAGCAGGAGAAATGTGGTCAGTAGTTACACTGTCGCCAAACATTGCCAGTATTCGTGCACCCTTTATGTCGACCAAGTTATTTTTATCATTCTCCGTCGATAAATCATCAAAATAAGGAAGGTTTTGTATGTAAGTGCTTTCCGTGTTCCAGTTGTAGATTTCACTTTTTTCGCACTTTATCTTTTGCCAATGTTTATCACCGGAGAAGACATTCTCATACTTTTGTATGAACATCTCACGTGTTACCACATTTTTAACACAATTTTCTATTTCATTGTTCATTGGCCATATATCCTTTAAGCAAACATCATTTCCATCCTTATCTTTGCATATAGGATCTTTTGTTAGGTCAATCTGCACAGTACCTGCAAGTGCATACACAACAACAAGCGGTGGAGATGCTAAATAATTGGCTTTAACTAAAGGATGGATTCTTCCTTCAAAATTGCGATTACCAGATAAAACCGCAGCGACGGTTAAGTTTTTGCCTTTAATATCATTCTCTATATCTTCATCAAGCGGACCGGAATTTCCAATGCAGGTTGTGCAACCGTATCCAACCAAATTAAAGCCTAAAGCATTTAGATCTCTCTGTAATCCTGATTTTTCTAAATATTCCGTCACAACTTGTGATCCTGGGGCGAGAGAAGTTTTAACCCAAGGCTTTGGTTTTATTCCAAGTTTGATTGCATTATGAGCTATAAGGCCAGCAGCAACCATCACACTTGGGTTTGAGGTGTTGGTACAGCTCGTTATTGCTGCAATAACCACACTTCCATCTTGAAGTACATCATTTTCCTTTGACTCATTAACTGAAAATGATGTAGAAAAAGACTCTGACACTTGTGAGAGAAAAACCTTATCTTGTGGTCTTTTTGGACCAGCCATTACTGGCTCCACGCTTGATAAATCAAGCTCTAGCATGTCAAAAAACGCTAACTCTCCACTACTTCGCCACAGTCCTTGCTCTTTTGCGTAGACTTCAACCAACTTAATCAACTCTTCCGGCCTCCCGGTTAAGCTTAAATAATCTAGTGTTTTCTGATCAATGGGAAAAAATCCACAAGTTGCACCATACTCTGGAGCCATGTTGGCTATGGTTGCCCTATCTGCCACAGATAAATAATCCAAACCATCACCATAAAATTCCACGAATTTACCAACAACACCTTTTGTCCTTAAGATATTTGTGACTGTTAGCACTAAGTCAGTTGCAGTTACTCCTTCTGGAAGTTTTCCAATTAATTTAAATCCTACTACCTCTGGAATCACCATACTAATTGGCTGATCAAGCATCACAGATTCAGCTTCTATCCCACCAACACCCCAACCAAGAACCGATAAACTATTAACCATAGTAGTATGGCTGTCCGTGCCGACTAAGGTATCAGGATATACAACTCCATTATCGTTACATACAACTCGTGCTAAATACTCGATGTTTACTTGGTGGCAAATCCCCGTGCCAGGCGGCACTACCCTAAAATTTGCGAAGGATGATTCGCCCCATTTCAAGAATTGATATCTCTCCAAATTTCTTTTCACTTCCAGTTCAACGTTTTTACCAAATGCAGAAGCACTTGCATAACTATCTACTTGAACAGAATGGTCTATTACAAGATCAACCGGTACAGACGGATTTATTTTACTTGGATCACCTCCGCTTTTTTTCATATAACTACGCATTGAAGCTAAATCGACAATAGCGGGAACTCCTGTAAAGTCCTGCATCAATACCCTTGCTGGTTTGTAGCTAATTTCGTGATCAACGTGTTTCTCAGCGCAACTTGCTAGTGTTTTTATATCATCCAACTTTACGTTCACTCCATCTTCATTGCGCAATAAGTTCTCAAGCAACACCTTGAGCGAACAAGGTAATTTAGTTAGATCTATTCCTAAAAATCTACCAGCAGCGCTAAGGCTAAAGTAGCTATATGACTTTCCGTCAATGTTTAAAATTGTTTTTGAATTTAAAGAATTATTCATCACGTATAACCATTATTTAAATAAAAAGACCCACAATCCTGATATTACCATTGCTGCAAAAACTTCAGGAATAAACATTCCGATTATCAGCAGTAAACTGGGGTAAATCTGCCTAAGTATTAATTACAAATACTATTTCATGTCAAGTTTGATGAAAGAAAAATAACTGCAGTACCGGCTGAATTCAGATTTTCTAGCCACAGAAACAGAACAAAAAACTACTTGACAATCTCCGCTAGTCCCCTTACAATAGAATTGTGGGTGTTTTAGGCCTAAAATTTATCTTTAATCTTGTATTAAGTGACAAAAGCACAGTATAAAACAAGGCGTGTTATGTTTAATTTTTGCAGCATGGACACTGCATGTC
>JAITFM010000137.1 GCA_031281335.1 Rickettsiales bacterium
AAGGTGCATTAAGTACAATACTGTTTATTCAAAGGAGTCGAATCAACTTTATTATTTCCCTTGCAATGAAACAGCCGATGTTTTGGCAAAGCCACAGAGCGAGCTAGATAAAATAATATTCAATAAGCGGGGATATATTTCCATTCCTGAAGAAAATACGAATAGAAACAATTGCATTGCGGAAAAGGATGACGAAATGGATACAAAACAGGATTGCAACAAATGCAAGATAGTATATAAATTAATAGATGGGGAGCATAAGGAAAAATGTGAACAAGGTCAAGATGGTTGTCTCTGCTCAGGTGAAGCATGTAGTCGCTCAACACAATATTTGAATAAGAAAAATAATAAGCCATTTTACTTAAGATATAAGGAAGTGGATTGTAAAGATAAAGATGGTAAAACACTAAAAAACGAAAAAGGTGAAATACAAAAGTGTACACAATTGAAAGATCAACTGGTTAAAGCAAACAGACCAGAGGTTTTTTATGCTGATAAATTGTGTAGGCTTGACCTGGCAGGGTTAAAAAATAGATTACGTGAAATAATAGTAAAGCAATTGAAAGATAAGAAACAGAAACTTGAGGAAAGTAATCAAGGATCTTATGAGCTTGGGGATGGATATACAGGTGATTTATCGCAATATGATTATGTTGAAATAGAGGCGTGGGGAGGTGGTGAAGCTGGTCATATAGCTGGTAAAGCTAAGTCTACTGAAAGTAGACCAGGAATGCCAGGAGATTATATTAAAGCTAAACTAAAAATTGATCCTAATCATCCTGTAATTAAAGTTACGGAAGGAGGAGGTGGACAAGAAGATAGTCTATCAAACAAGGATGGAGGGCCAACTTGGATAGAAATGTGCAAAGACTCTTCAGGAGCAAATTGTAAAGATTTAATTACTGTTGCTGGTGGGGGTGAATATAGGACATACGGTGGACAGAGTTATAAGGAAACAAAGGTCCATATAAATGATTTAAAGCTAGGGGAACCAACAATAGTAACAGGTACAGCATCCACACAAGATAACCAAGTAGCATATATAGAAAACGGCAAAATCGAGCCTGAATCAGTAAGCTGTACAAATGGTTTTAGAAGCAATAGACCTGGCGCAGGTGGTTGCATTGATAAAAACAAAGGAAGTTATAGTAAAGGCTCTCCCGGTTATGTGAAGATTAAATCTATGTTTGACAAGATTGATGAAAGTAAAATAAATGCTGCTGTTGATGAGATGGTAGACAATCTAAAAGATATTACAATTGACGATTCTTTAATAAATAAACTTGATAAAAAGATTATTGATACAATTAAAGAAGAAATTAGAAAAGAATTGTTAGGGCTATAGCCAAAAGATTCTGAATCGTGGCTTAAAGTGCCTGAAAACCATAGATTCTGTCTCTTACTTTAATAATTAATTAAAGTAAATCACGTATCAATTTGCTATTCAGTTTAATTGCTGTATTCTGACAAGAAGGTATAATTAACAGGAGGGTGTTTTATGTCTCTGAGTAATAAGATTTCTGGGCTAATAGAACAACAATTTAACATTAAAAACCATGGCAACTATTTGGCTTACGCTATACACAAGTGGGCTGCAAGTGAAATGTCCGATTCCATTGCTCTTTGTATAACTGGCAGTGGCGAATGCAAGATCAAGTATCAAGACATTGCAAATTCATTCAACATAACAAAAGAAGAAATTGACCAGGATAATATTGAAAGTATAGGAAATAAAATAAGAAGTGAAGCTGAAAAGGAAGATAGCAAGCTTTCCGAGTTGATTTCTAGAATGGATCAATCGCTAAAAGAGCAGAGTGAAAAGTCTATTATACAAACTTTAAATTCACCTGCCGAAGAGATGTTAAGGAGTTTTTGTGGGCAATGCAATAGCTCTGCAGAGGAAAGCAGTTCCCCTGAGTCTCAAGAAACCAGCACACCCTTTGCTTTACCTGAAGAGCCTACCACAGAAGGTTCAGGAACTACTACCAATCAAGATCCTTTTCCAACCTAATCAACCCCATATATATACTCTTTTTGCACCCATGCCTTACGCTTTGAGAAAGATAGGAAGCACCATTTTTCACTGCATTTTTCTATTCCCATTATAAAGTACTCGCCTATTTTCATAGTAATCTTACTGTCCATATTCTGTTTTTGATATCCATAAGTATCTTCTTTTATCATCGCGTAGCGCCTGTTATTGAGCAGATTACTTTTTATCCATCCGCAGTCTTCTTTTATATCACAGACCTTTTTCCAGTTTTCAAACTCTTCTATCACTTTTAGGGGCAGATTTTTGCAAGTGTATATCCATATTACAGGATAGTGAAACCCTGGTCCTGTTCTCATATTGACTTTATTTGATTTTATTGAAACAAAGTTGCTGGCAAACAAGTTAGGACTGAATAATAAAAACAATAGGATAATAGTAGATTTATTTCTGAACCAAGATCCCAGTGTCACGTACTGGGATGACGTAAGTGGTTTATTCATCATAAGTCACGATTAGATTGACATAAGATAAAGAGTAAATTAAAAATTGAATAGATTTTTAATTTACAATAGATGCCCATAGAAATATTAATGCCTGCTCTTTCCCCGACAATGAGCAAAACTGGGGGAAAAATCGTGAAGTGGTATAAAAAAGAGCAGGATAGAGTTGAAGTAGGTGACGTAATTGCTGAAATAGAGACTGATAAAGCTATAATGGAGTTTGAGTCTGTGGATGAAGGGGTTTTAGCAAAAATTCTAGTATCGGAGGGAGCAAGTGGCGTACCTGTAAATCAACCAATAGCTCTAATGCTAGAAGAAGAAGAGGATAGTAGTGCACTTGATAGCTATGTTTCAGCTTCTACTACCAATGTTGAAGCTAAGAAAGAAGTTGAAGCACACCCTTCAACGTCATCCAATTCTTCAGCGTCATTCAACCCTTCAACGTTATCCAACCCTTTAATGCCGTCCAACTCTTCAGTGTCATCTGACCCTTTAATGTCATCCCAGTGCTTGACACTAGGATCCAGAAAAGAAGAAAATACCAAGACAACGGAAGGTAGAATAAAAATAAGCCCGTTAGCCAAGAAAATAGCTCAAAATGAAAATTTGGATATAAAGCGACTAAAAGGTACCGGACTATATGGCCGTATCATTAAAGCTGACGTATTGGAGTTTTTAGACGGTGGTGTACAAATTGAAAATCGTGAAAGATTGAGCGAAGACGTTATAGTCGAAGCAAGCAACATGCGCCAGGTGATAGCACAACGCTTGGTTGAGTCTAAACAGAATATACCGCATTTTTATTTAACTGTAGACTGCCGGGTTGATAAGCTAATATCGCTCAAAAACGAGATTAATTTAGCAGATGAAAACAATAAAGTAACAATTAATGATCTAATTATAAAGGCTGTGGCTTTCAGCATGAAGAAATTTCCTGATGTAAATTCTTCCTGGGTAGATGATAAGATACTGAGATATGCAAGTATAGATATTTCAATCGCCGTAGCACTTGAAGATGGACTAATCACCCCTATAGTAAAAAATGCTGATAAAAAAAGTATTTTATCTATATCAAAAGAAGTGAAAGATCTAGTAAGCAGAGCAAGATCTGGAAAATTGAGACCTGAAGAATTTCAAGGAGGAGGGTTTACTATCTCCAACTTGGGCATGTTTGGTATAAAAACTTTCAGCGCTATAATTAATCCGCCGCAGTCTTGCATTATGGCTGTTGGTACATCCAAGAAACAGCCTATTGTTATCAATGAAAAAATAGAGATAGCAGAGATAATGATGGTAACACTTTCTGTTGATCATAGAACAGTTGATGGAGCACTCGGGGCAAAATTTTTAAACGCCTTTAAGCATTATATAGAGAATCCTCTAGCGACGCTTCTTGAGTCTGCGTAGAAATTGGACTTTTTGCGTAGTTTTTAGCAGCGTATATCACCCAATAGAAACGAAAAAAACTACTTGACAACCTTCGTCAGCCCCTTATAATAGAATTGTGGGTGTTTTAGGCCTAAAATTTATCTTTAATCTTGTATTAAGTGACAAAAGCACAGTATAAAACAAGGCGTGTTATGTTTAATTTTTGCAGCATGGACACTGCATGTC
>JAITFM010000070.1 GCA_031281335.1 Rickettsiales bacterium
GAGAGAGGGTTTTCTTACTTTTTCCTTGTTGTCAATTTCATTTCCAATAATCTTTTTCCCACTTAATATATCTTTGATTTCATCTCCTGTTAAAGTCTCAAACTCCAGCAGGTTTTCAGCGATAAGTTCCAGATCTTTGCGGCGTTTGGTCAGGATGTCCTTTGCCTTTTCATAGCATGAAGATACAACTCGTTTTACTTCCTCATCTATGAGCTTTAGAGTGTCTTCAGAAATTATATCAGAACCATGCACGTTTTGTTCACGACTATGATATATCGGTCCTACCTTGTCGCTCATCCCCCATTTTGTTACCATAGCGAGTGATAAATCAGATGCTTGTTTTATATCCGAGGATGCGCCACTTGTGATTTTATCATAACCAAAAATTAGCTCTTCTGCTACTCTTCCACCCATAGCAACGGTTATGTCTGCTATCATCTTTTCTCTTGTGTGAGATACTCTGTCTGTTTCCGGCAATCTCATAACTAAACCTAGGGCTCTACCCCTTGGAATGATAGTTGCTTTGTGTATCGGATCGGAGGCAGGCATATTAACAGCAACTACTGCGTGACCAGCCTCATGGTAAGCAGTGAGCCTTTTTTCTTCTTCTGTCATGATTAAGGAACGCCTTTCCACGCCCATCATCACTTTATCACGAGCATATTCAAAGTCATCCATAGTAACAATTTTCTTGTTTCTTCTTGCAGCAATAAGCGCAGATTCATTCACTAAGTTTGCTAAATCGGCACCTGAGAAACCCGGTGTTCCTCTTGCAACTGTTTTTACATTTACATCTGGTGCTATCGATATTTTCTTTATATGCGTATTTAATATCTTTTCACGCCCATTTATATCAGGTAAAGAAATAGTGATCTGACGGTCAAAACGACCAGGTCTAAGCAGCGCTGGATCTAAAACATCTGGACGATTGGTTGCAGCAACTATTATCACACCTTCATTAGACTCAAAACCATCCATTTCAACTAATAACTGGTTTAACGTTTGTTCTCTTTCATCATTGCCACCACCAAGACCAATGCCACGATGCCTACCCACTGCATCTATCTCATCTATGAAAATTATGCACGGAGCGTGTTTCTTGCCTTGATCAAACATATCGCGCACACGACTTGCACCAACACCAACAAACATTTCGACAAAATCAGATCCAGAAATGCTAAAAAATGGCACATTAGCTTCACCTGCAATCGCGCGAGCAAGTAGGGTCTTACCAGTTCCAGGAGAGCCAATTAAGAGGCATCCTTTTGGTATTTTTCCACCCAACACTTGAAATTTTTGCCTTTGTTTAAGAAAATCAACAATTTCTACCAACTCTTCCTTTGCTTCATCAATTCCAGCAACATCGTCAAATGTCACTTTTTTTCCGCTAGTCATGAGCCTAGCTTTTGATTTGCCAAAGCTTATGGTTCTGTTGCCTCCTGCTTGTGTTTGTTTTAAAAGGAATAGTGATAACCCGATAAAGATAAATGTTGGGATCCATTGAATAAGTAATCCACCAATTATGCTCATTGCAGAATCTCCAGTTGAAAAGGAGAATTTCACTTTTCTGTCATGCAAACTTTTTATTAAGTCGCTATATACAACACCACTTGAGTTAAAGCTTGACCCATCTCTAAACTTGCCTTCAATGTTCTGATTTCTTATGACAACACTTTCTATGTCACTATCTTCCAGTCTAGTTAGAAATTCTGAAAAAGGTATAGTTGTTTTATTTTTTCCTATATTTCCGCTGAACTGGATATAAGCAACCGAAACAAGTACAACTATTACTAACCAAATCAGCAAGCCTTCTAAAAATTTTTTCATTATTACTTTTGACTAAACATCAATTAAGTTTACCAGATTTTGTTTTATTATGCTATTAGTAATGCATTGAAACTTACCGTTACGGATATTTTTTTCATTATAATTTATATGAGAATAAGCCAATATCTTTTCATCTTTTAGCACCACAGGTAAAGAGTAAAAAACCTCAGAACAGCAATTATAATCTTTTAAGAACGTAGGGATCTTATGCGTTTTCTTTAACGGGACAATAGTTACTGAACACTCCTGATCCCCAAGTATTGTGCAGCTGAACCTGTTATCCCATTCAACAGGACCATTGAGCGGCAAACTTACAGATACCTCCTGTATTTTTGACGGCTCTCTAATTACCAATATGCTTTCTTTGTATTTCCTTATTTTACACTCAGAAAGCGTACAATGAAGATCGTTATCCTTTTGCAATATTTGGTTAAATGTTGCAATAAGACTGTTATATCTTGGTTTGTAGTGTTTACTGCTGATTACCATTATAGAATAGAGTAGAAGCCTCAAGGCTATTTCTTCAGGCAATTTATGAAATTCACTTAGTTTGATTTCAATGTAACCAAGATCATGAACATTAACACAGTCATTAAATGCAAGACGCGTATAGTGCATCAACGCTTTTGCAGCTTTTTTCATGTGGAGAGCTGTGAGGCATATTCGCTCTGTTAAAGTCTCCTGATTATCGCTTACTTTAAGCAGGTTGCGGTATAAAGTACGCCTATATTTCAAATCTTGATTGCTTCTGTCTTCAACCCATTTTAGCTGATGAAAGTTTGCGTATTTTTCTATTTCACTACGACTAAAACTCAACAATGG
>JAITFM010000094.1 GCA_031281335.1 Rickettsiales bacterium
TTCTTAAACGTTTATGGCTAAGGTTAGTTGCATTAAAAAGCAGCTAAGTCGCACTTATTAAGCGTTTAGGATAAAAAAACGCCAACATTTCGACACAAAAGTAAATAACTAGCTACCACGGGGTTTCTTTTGCTTTTTTTCATTTGGTGAATTTCTTAATGTTTAAGCTAAAAATCAGATTGCAGGGTTAAATCTTCCACCCAAATGACCACACACTCTACCTGCTTGTTTGGATATATTTCTTGCACTAAGGTTTTATAAATCGACATTTGCTTTTTTATTTCATTTAACGAGGAAACAGAAACACTGCGGTGTGATTTATAATCAATTATGATTGCTTTATCTTGTGTTATACACAGCCTATCTAGCCGTACTAACATCGGCTCTCCATCAATCGTTCCACTCAGTGTAATTTCTGATCTACCTTCTAAATCGAATAGATAATCATATTTTTCATTAAAGGCTAATATTTTATTGTAAATTTCATCTTTATCTTCCCTGGTGTTCATATTATCGAGATATTTTCTTACCCAATTTTTTCTCCTGTCTTTCTCTATCTTAGGCATATACTGCAATATGCTGTGGATTATTAGACCTCTTGCATAACCATCTGTTACTCCTGTTGCCCTGATGTCATTCCAGCGCGTGACGCTGGAATCTATGTTTCTTTTTTCCTGGATGCCAGTGTCAGCTACTTGGATGACAAAGGGGGGTGCTGATTCTCCTTCTTTTTTACTGGATCCCAGTATCAAGCACTGGGATGACATAGATAGGTTTGGTGGAGGCGAAATCACTGGAACATCAAAATAATCACGTTTTTTATAAACAGAGGGGTAATTTGCATTCATGCATAATACTTCAACTTTTTCTTTAAATATTGGACGCAAGTCTGCTTGTTTCCTCTCATATGGTTCTCCACACTTAGTGATTAGATCATACCAAGAGCCTTTTTGCACTGGTTCTTTACCTAAAATGTATAACTCATCTTCAGCACGCGTGAGTGCTACATATAGCAAACGCAAATATTCATTATAATCCTCTAGTTTTTTCTCTCTTTTTACTTGACCACAATAAGCGTTATCGTTTTTTCCACACCAAAATGGTGCTTCCATTGCATCAAAAACGATGCTTTCACTGTTTCTTGGCACTGTGTTTGTATCAACCAAAAACACTATAGGAGCTTGTAGACCTTTTGATTTATGAATTGTCATTATTCGTACAGCGTTGCGTTCTGATTGCATATCGTTTTTAATCTCCGGATTATTCTCCTTAATCCACTGAACAAATGCTTGAAGAGATGGATTCTCAAATTGCAGCACAAGGTTCATGAATTCATCTAAGATCTCAAAGCATTCAAGACCTAGCCTTGCAGCAAATTTCTTCTTACCTGTGCGTAGTACATGCGTGAATAATGTAAGAGAGGACTCTGCGTGAGATAAGTTAATGAGATAGTTTAATTCACTATAGATAACCACATGATAATCTTCAAGTCTTTCCCATAACGAATGTTCTTTACGGTCGTATGCAACATTGAATAAGTCATCCTCAGTGAAATTAAATAGTGGTGATTTTAAAACATTTGCAAGAGCTAAATCGTTTGTCGGCAGGAGCAAAAATTCAGCCAAAGCTATCAAGTCCTGCACAGCAATATAGTCCATGATTCTAAAATAATCCCGTCCTATAACCGGTACGTTTGCTTTTTTAAGTTCGCTTATTACGTAGTCAACTAACACATTTCTCTGCCGTACCAGGATCATAATGTCCCTTGGTTCTATATGGCAGTCTTTAGCGACTAAAATCCGCCCTTCATTTAACCAATTGTGAACTTTGTGGGCTATTGCCTGAGCGAGCAATCGATCTGCTATTACATGATCTTTTCTCTGTGTTAAATGAATTTGTAAGGCTTGCTGCTCTTCCTCCTTACATCTTGGTAATAACGGCCAAATTTCAATGTATCCTTGATCGGTTTCTCTATGAGGAATATGTTTTATTTCACTATCGACAAAAGATATCTCTTCACGAAAGTTGTTAAATAATCTATCTACAAGTGCTAGAATGTGCGGAGTGGAGCGAAATGATTTTTCAAGTTGACATGATATCCAGTCTCTGCCGCCGGTTTTTGTGTGAAAGTATTGTTGCATGTAGTTGAACAGGTGAGGATTTGCCCCTTGGAATCTGTAAATAGATTGTTTTACGTCACCAACAACAAACAAGGTTCGCTTTTCATCACCACCGGTAAAAAATTCATCACAGAGATTTGTTATAATTTTCCACTGACTGATGCTATTGTCTTGCGCCTCATCAACGAGGATGTGATCTATTTTTTGATCTAAGTTAAACAACACCCAATCTTTATACTCTGGATTGCCCAGAAGATTTGTTGCTAAATGGATTATACCATTGTAGTCAAGCAGTGCATTCTTTGATTTTTCATCATTGTATAGATCAACGTATACTTTAAATATTTTGAGTAAACTACTGGTTCTCTTGAATATTTGATAAGAATTCACATCTCTCACATGAGTAAATACTACATTTTGAATATTTTCTATGATTTGTTCTGCATCTCTGAATTTTTCCAAAGCACCCTTTGTTATGATAGATGATATGCTTTTTTTTTTCGTTTGATTCTGACTTGAGAAATACTTTGGTTAGGTTTTCTATATTGGTGTCATCCAAGCAGCTGACACTGGGATCCATATTTCTTTTTTTCTGGATTCCAGCGTCACGCACTGGAATGACAGATGGTTTACACCAATCGTAGAGCATTGTACTGTAACTTTGATCTCTTTTGCTGCCCTCGCTTAATATTTCAGCCAATCTTTCCACGTGCTCAATCGTGTCACTCTGTAATCCATGAATTTCATCTGGGGCGCTCAGTTTATCTTTGACATACTCCAAATCATCTGCTGATAGCGGTCTTTTTACGCATAAAGTATAGAGCAGGTCGCGTAGTTTATTTTCATCAACCTCGGCTGCGATAAGGTTAATATCATCCTGCACAGTTTCGTTATGAAGCGTTTTGTCAAATACGAAGGAATGTAATTCTTTGCATTCGCTCAGCGTACAATTTGGAACGATACCAGCTTCTACAGGAAAGCTAGAAATTAATTTGTAACAAAAAGCATGTATGGTCTGTATAGTCAAACCAAGATTTTCCAGTTCAGAGAAAAGCCTTCTTGCTTGACCTTCGTTTTCTCTAGATCCCAGTGTTGTGCTACTTGGATGACAAAAAGACGGACTTTGGGATGACATCAAAGAGAGACCCAATTGCTCTAAGTCTGCTGCCAGCACACTCTCTGAGCATATTGCCCACTTACTGAGTGTGCTGTGAATGCGACTTTCCATCTCGTTTGCTGCAGCATTAGTAAATGTTAAGCAGAGAATATTTCTTTTGTTTTCCAATAAAAGTCTTAATACTCTATCTATTAAGATTTTTGTTTTGCCTGTGCCAGCAGACGCGTTTACCCACACAGAGAAACTAGGATTTATTGCATTTAATCTCATCAAAAATGTAAAAATCGTATAAAATTTGACTAAAATGGCATTATAAAATATAATGTGAAAGTAGTATTAGTGAAGATATACAAATGAAAAGTTTTTGTGTAAAGGCTCCTGCAAAAGTTAACCTTTTTTTGCATGTTGTAGGGAAAGAAGAAATAGGGTATCACTTAATTGAAGGCTTATTTGTTTTTGCCAATCTTTCCAATTTTTTGGAAATAAAGGTAGGTGAAAAGGATTTCAGATACGACAACTCTATAGTTGAATTTGTAAATTCCGAACTTAGAATAAATAACAGGTACAACACCGTAATGAGAGCAGTTAATCTATTGCTTAGATATGCTCCTGCGCGAACCAAAGTCATTGTAAAGGTTGTGAAAAATATACCAATTGCTGCAGGTTTGGGCAGTGGCTCCTCAGATGCTGGAGCTATAATACGCACACTAGGGAAGTTATGGAAAATTGATAGATCAATCTTAAATGAAATAGCTTTAAGCGTTGGTGCTGATGTTCCTGCGAGTATAGACAGTAAGCCAGTTTTGGTTAGAGGTATTGGTGAAGAGTTGTGTCCCATAAAAAAATTCTCTTTACCCACAAATATAGTACTGGTGAAGCCGAAAAAAAAGTTTTTGAGCACACCAGAGGTATTTTCCAAGTATAAAGGGGACTTTTCAAAACCAATTGAATGGAGTGATGATGCTGAAAAGGATCTGCTGAAGCTTCTCAAAGAGACGAAAAACGATCTTCAAGAGATAGCAGTAAGTCTTGTACCTGAAATTGAAGATGTGATACTAGCACTAGAGTCACAAGAAGGTTCTATACTGTCTCGCATGTCAGGCAGTGGTGTAGCGTGTTTTGGGATATTCGATAATGAAGAGAATGCAAAAGCTGCTGCAGCGAATATCAGAGAAAAGCAGCCAGAATGGTGGGTATGTGACACTCAATTAATAACTTGATTTATGGATATAATACCTTTAGTTTCTACGAATAAAAACTTTATAGGCAGTTACGGGAAAGGAAAATTTTTGGTGAATGATCAAGAATATCACGGTTCAATTATAATTTTTCCCGAAAAGGTGATTGAACTAAAAGAAAGTGATATAAATAGTAAGGAGCATTTTAAATCTTTTTTAACAGAGGAAATAGAAATTTTGTTGATAGGTACCGGTAAAACACGAGATACATTAAATTCCTCAGTGAAATCCTATCTCATGGAACAAAAGGGTTTAAGTTTTGAATTTATGACAACGGGTTCTGCATGCAGAACCCATAATGTCCTGATATCCGAAGACAGGTTTGTTGTCACTTACTTAAGGGCCATATAGCATGCTTGAAATATTTACACAGGACTTTTTCATCAACAGCCTGATTGCGA
>JAITFM010000042.1 GCA_031281335.1 Rickettsiales bacterium
GCGCGATAGAAATTTTAAGCGGTGATTTGGGCAGCAAGTCTCCAGTACACCCAAACGACCATGTGAACTTTGGCCAGTCATCAAATGACACTTTTCCAACAGCAATGCACATAGCAGCAGCAAAGCAGATAAATTGTTCTCTCATTCCAAGTCTTGAAGTGCTACATAAGGCACTGAATGATAAGGTTCAGGAATTTAAAAATATAATAAAAGTAGGGCGTACTCATTTGCAAGACGCAACGCCTCTGACACTGGGACAGGAGTTTTCTGGCTATGCAGTTCAAATTAAAAAGGGAATAGAAAGAGTAAAATCAGCTCTGAACAATGTGTATGAACTTGCACAAGGTGGCACCGCGGTTGGTACGGGACTCAATACTAAAAAAGGCTTTGCTGAAGATTTTGCTAAAGAAGTGGCAGAAATTACCAATCTTCCATTTATTTCAGCAAAAAATAAATTTGAAGCATTAGCAGCAAATGATGCTCTGGTCGAGCTAAGTGGAGCACTCAATACAGTAGCGGTCAGTTTAATGAAAATTGCAAATGATATAAGGTTGCTTGGTTCTGGTCCAAGGTGCGGAATTGGAGAAATAATATTACCAGAAAATGAGCCAGGTTCTTCAATTATGCCAGGCAAAGTAAATCCAACTCAATGTGAGGCAGTAACTATGGTATGTGCTCAAGTTATGGGAAATCATGTTACTGTAACCATCAGTGGTTCAAACGGCCATTTTGAACTAAACGTGTTTAAGCCAGTAATAATTTACAATGTTTTACAGTCTATAAGACTTTTAGCTGATGCAAGTTTAAAATTCACAGAAAAATGTGTGATTGACATTAAGGCAAATGAAAAGAGAATAAAAGATCTGCTGAATCAGTCATTAATGTTGGTCACCATATTAAATACGCATATAGGATATGACAATGCAGCAAAAATAGCTAAACTTGCTTACAAAGAAAATATCACCCTAAAAGAAGCGGCAGTGAAGCTTGAGCTGCTCACTGAAAAAGAGTTTGAAAGAATAGTAAAACCAGAAGAAATGGTGAATTTATAAATCACTAGTTTTATTACCAATGTTTAAAGCAGTTTCCTTTATCTCCTTTATTCTCTCGTCTGCCAACATTTTTAATTTCTCACCGTATCTGTAATAATTTCGCTTTATAGTGCACAGCTCATCTGCAGAGTTATGATCCAATTTAGGGTAATATTCGTAATCGCAGTTTTCTTTGATGCCCTCAGTGCTTGTAAATGATGCTGAGAGTGGAAACGAAGCTAATAGTAAAGTAAGTACAAAGCTTTTCATACTGAATATTTAAGCTCAATTGCGTTATAAATCTATTAATAGTGAAAGAAGAAAAACCGATCAATAGATCTCTTGAACAACCTGCTTTCTGATTTAGCGCCAAAACTTGCTTCCGCTCTTCAAATTTTCCCGTTTCTGTAACCGTTTATTGTTTTGCATTCCAATCTTGTTCAAATATTACAAGCCCCTGGTCGGTAAGTGGATGGTTAGGTAATTGTCTAAGTATTTTCGCTGGCACAGTAATTGAATCAGCACCAAGCCTTGCAGCTTCTACTACATGCGTTGGACTTCTTACCGATGCAACAAGAACTTTGGTATCAAAGCCGTAATTAGAATATATAGTGCATATATCTTCTATTAGTGACAAGCCATCATAGCTTATATCATCAAGGCGACCAATAAAAGGGGAAATAAAACAAGCACCGGCCTTAGCGGCAAGCAGTGCTTGTCCAGGAGAAAAACATAATGTAATGTTAACAGATATTTTATGTTCTGTCCACAACTTTTTACAAGAAATTAATCCTTCATGTGTAAGAGGCAATTTGATTACGATATTGCTAGCGATTTTCGCTAACTTGAGACCTTCTTTAATCATATCCTCATGGTTATCCGCAACAACTTCCACACTAACAGGTCCTTCTATAATAGAGCATATCTCACTTATTAAATCTTCATATTTATTTTTACGCCCAGACTTTGCTATCAAAGAAGGATTGGTTGTTATGCCATCAATGAACTCTTTTAGTTCTTTAATTTCATTTAAATCAACGCTATCAAGAAAAATTTCCATACTAACCTCTCATAAAAAAAAATATCTTTGCAAAATCTTGCCATTAAACTCCTTGCATAACCATTGTTTACATGAAAAACCAGTAGCCCACCCTTTAGTGTTATTCCAGCGCGTGACGCACAACTGTACGAACATTGTGATTTGTAGGTAATTTGCGTAGTAGACATTGTCATTCCAGTGCGAGACACTGGAATCCAGTTTTTTGTTAATTTCATCGAAAATGTTGTGTAGTGCGCTTGTTTACGATCAATTTTTCTGGATCCCAGTGTCTCGCTACTTGGATGGCACCCTCCTGGTAGTCTCAAACCACGATGCTCGTACAGTTGTGCACGTGACACTGGAATCCAGAAAAAAAAGAAAACAGGTTCCAGTGTCATGCACTGGAATGATAGGAGGTAATGCAAGAAACCCATTAGTTTGCGAAATAGATCCCAGTATCGGAGCACTGGGATGACACCTTGGAGTTTCTGGGATAACGAAAAAAGAGCATTTGGAGCAATAATTTCACAGCCATTTGAATGATAATTGATTTTTTGCCTAAAGCAGCTAAGAAAGGTGTTTCTCATTAAGATAACTTAAATATATACTAATTCCCTTGCTCTTCAACGATTCCTCATCATGAATTACATGATCAAAAATCTGAACTTGGTTCGTCATAATGCTACAATTGTTATCTGCAACTTCCAACATACCATTATCAACTACAACTTTTTCTTTTTTTTGATTACTCATTTTAACAGTAATTATACCAGGCAATAAATAAATTAGGTAAGGAGAATGGTGAGCTAAAACCATAAGCTCCCCTTCAAGCCCATTTATTGAAAGAGAAACCACTCTATTGAATGAAATTTGATTATCAGGAGAAAAAAATTGCACTTTGAAGGTATTCATAATCTTTAATTTTTAGCTCCAACTTTAGTTTCAGCCTTTATTAATTCAGCCTTTTGCATTGCTTCGTCTATATTCCCCACCATATAAAAGGCAGCCTCTGGCAAGTGATCATACTTGCCTTCAACAATCCCTTTAAAGCTAGAAACAGTATCGGAAAGTGAAACAAATTTACCAGGCATGCCAGTAAATATCTCTGCAACGTGAAAAGGTTGAGAAAGAAACTTCTGAATTTTACGAGCCCTATCAACAACAATCTTATCCTCATCGGATAGTTCATCCATACCAAGTATTGCAATAATATCTTGCAGTAATTTATAAGTTTGCAATATACGCTTCACCTCAGAAGCCACCTTATAATGCTCTTCACCAATGATTTCAGCAGACAAAGACTGAGAAGTTGAATCAAGTGGATCAACAGCAGGGTATATCCCCATTTCAGCTATTTGCCTTGATAACACTGTAGTTGCATCAAGGTGAGAAAACGTAGTTGCAGGAGCTGGATCAGTCAAATCATCCGCAGGAACATATATAGCTTGCACAGAAGTAATGGAACCTGAAGTAGTTGAAGCTATTCTCTCTTGCATTGCACCCATATCGGTTGCAAGGGTTGGCTGATAACCAACAGCTGAAGGTATTCTTCCAAGTAAAGCAGAAACCTCAGAACCAGCTTGAGTAAAACGGAAGATATTATCCACAAAAAATAAAACATCTTGGTTTTCACGATCACGAAAATACTCTGCCATAGTTAGAGCCGTTAAAGCAACCCTAGCCCTTGCCCCGGGAGGCTCATTCATCTGGCCATAAACCAAAACAGCTTGAGATTTTTCATGCTCATTTATATCTATCACATTTGAAGTGATCATCTCGTGATAAAGGTCA
>JAITFM010000004.1 GCA_031281335.1 Rickettsiales bacterium
GTACTGAGGAATTCTATTTCTTTTATTTCGTCTTTGCCAGTGAAGCCCAGGATATCATTAAGAAAGTGAATAAGAATATCCTTATTTTTTTCTGTACCAAAGATACGACAAAACGCTACATCATTTTTTGGGTCGAGAAATTTTGATAGAGCCATAAATGCCTAAAAATATTAAAAATTATACACAATTCTGTAGAAATATTCAATCTCTTTTTGTTTTGGATGTATTGGCCTACGAACCCAAGCCTCATCTTGAATTGCAATTGTATTAAAAAATTTACTAAACAAGAAAAAAAGCAAAAGAAGCCCTGGCCATTGTTTATTTTCAGTATTGGCGTTTTTTTAAGTCTTAAACGCTGCAATTTAGCGACTTTTAAACTGCAACAGACCTTAGTTTAAATATTAAAAAATTTACTAAGCGGAAAAAAAAGCAAAAGAAACCCAGAGCAGCTAGTATTCAAATTCTCCCTTGTTCTATTTGACGTTCTATACTGCCTTAAACGACTTATAAGCTCGTTTCAGCTTGTATAGGCAAAAACCTAGAAGTTTTATGAAGACGTGGAGTGCACATAGTGCAAAAATTTAAACATGAGACGCCAAATACAAAGTTTCCTTTGTCATTTTAATCTGCAGATTGCGAAGTTAAATGAATAGCTTCAGTATCATTATAAGGGGGTTGGAGGGACTTGTCAGGTAGTTTTTTTGTTTTTATTGAATCCAACGTGCTGCTAAAAGCTATGCGAGTGGTCTATTGCCGCTCCAGCGCTAAACATAAGGCCTGTGTAATCTAACCTTTATTTAAACATTTTCCTTAATTGATTAATTTCATCAGCAAAATTTGAGTCGGTTTTTATAAAATTTTCTATTTGTTTTACTGCATGTATAACAGTAGCATGGTCTCTGCCACCAAAGCTTCTTCCAATATCTGGCAGGCTTTTTTGTGTGAATTTCTTAGCGAAATACATAGCTATTTGCCTTGGTCTTACAAGACCGCGAAGCCTTCTATTGGAGTGCATATCCGCTACTTTTATATTAAAAAACTCAGCTATCTTCCTTTGTATTTCTGCTATTGTAATTGACTTATGATTTGATCTAAGAAGATCTGCTAGAGTTTCACTGGCCGACTCTACTGTCATACTCCTGCCAATCAATGAAGTATGGGCAACTTTATTCAATGCTCCTTCCAATTCTCTTATATTAGATTTTATGTTCCTTGCCAAAAACTCTAGAACATCATCTGGAACATACATACTCATTTGCTCCACTTTGGCCTGCAATATACCAAGTCTTAACTCGAAAGTTGTTTCATTAATATCCGCCACCAACCCCCAACCAAGCCGCGATTTTATTCTTTCCTCTACTCCATCAAGATCGCTAGGAGATCTATCAGCCGATATAACCAATTGTTTATTTTGGTCTATTAGCGCATTAAAGGTGTGAAAAAACTCTTCCTGCGTGCTGTCTTTACCACTGATAAATTGTACATCATCTACCATCAATACATCTACTGACCTAAATTGTTCCTTAAACAACATAATATCCTTACTTCGCAGTGCTGTAATATATTGGTACATAAACTTCTCTGCTGATAAATATGCTACTTTTCTTTTTACCGATGGAGAATTGACTATGTGCCAAGCTATAGCATGCATCAGGTGTGTTTTACCAATCCCCACTCCACCATATAGAAACAGAGGGTTGCTGCCTGGTATTGGATCTATAGACTCTGCCACACGCTTTGCAGCTGTAAATGCTAGCTCATTTGGCTTTCCTACCACAAAATTATCAAAGGTAAACCTTGGATCCAGCGGTGAGCCAAGACTATGATTACTTTCCTCTCTACTTTTTGATATAGTATTAGGGTTTGAATTCTTTTCCTCGATTACTTGAATATCAATAGAACGTATACTTTCATCCTCATTCTGCCACAATGATAGTATTTTTTCCATGTAGTGAACCGTAATCCACTCCTTTATAAATCTTGTTGGCACAGACAACAAAACTTCTCCATTGCTACTACTAACAAAGCTAAGTGAACTTAGCCAGCTGTTATACGTTGCCTCTCCATAAAGATTACAAAGACAATTTTGGATTTTTTCCCAAGCAATATTGTGATCTGTTACTGTAATAATTTGGTCAAAAGACATAGTAGAAACCTTAGGGTTAATCAAGCTCATATATTACACCAAGAAAAAAGCAATAATTAGAAAAACACAAGATAATCAATAGCTTGCTGCAAAGTGAAAAGCTAACACTACTTAATACACACTAAAAATTATGGTGATTTTTGATGAGTTGTAAAGGGTATAAAATCATTAAAATTGATCATTTTTCTTTCAACAAATGAAACTTCGCTTGCGTTAAGGATTAGCGGCGTGCTAAAAAAATAATAATGTATTATGTACAAATAAGATATTAAATTTATTGGCAAAAAAGTAAAGTGCTCATATAAATATAACTAACCTAATATAAACTTACTGAAGCAAATCTATGATCATATTAAGTGGTTTAAGTTGTCATACTAAACTTGGTATTGAGCTAGAATTTTACATTGAAGAAATAGAAAAAGAGCATTTATTTCTTAGTAATATTAAAAATAGAATAGCTTCACTTGGATTTTCCTGTGAGAAAGAGAGTTCCATACATCAATATGAGATAAAAAGTGGTTGTTACACCAACTCTAATAACTTAATCGAGCATTTTGAGTTAGCAAAAGAATTAATTACTGAAACAGCACAAAAACTTGGTGGGAATGCTTCCTTCAAAGCAAAACCCTACTTAGATAGAGCAGGCAGTGCATTAAACGTGCATGTTAATTTGGTGGATTCAACCAACAGCAACTTATTTTACCGCAGCGAACAAAAGTATAGTGACTACTTGATTTATAGTATTGGTGGATTATGCGCTATGATGAAAGAACACATGTTATTTTTTGCCCCAAATGATGATTCATATTTAAGATTCCAATATCCAGACATTCATACCCCAACCACAATTAGTTGGGGCGTAAATAATAGAACTGCTGCAATAAGAATACTCAATTCTGGCGATAAATGTTGCCTAGAACACCGCGTCCCTGGAGCAGACTGCAACCTTGAAAAAGTGCTTGCAGCAATAACCGAAGGTATCACTTTTGGCATAGAAAACAAAATTGCCCCACCAAATAGAGTGTATGGTGTTGCGTCTGACCCTCAATACAAGATGGAGAGTTTGGTATAAGCTCTCCATCTCATGAACATCTAACAGAAGAAGATGAGCTGTTTACTTTTATATTGTCCCGGTGCACGACGACCCGTGTCACGATCTAGTGTTGGGTTAGAAACTGGAAGATTATCACTATCATGTGTACTATCAATATTACCTTCAATAACATCCTTAAGACCTTCTGTGCATTTAATAAATTCTGGGTTCTCACTAAGCTCTACATACAACGTTGTTTTATACGTTGGCGGCGTGTCAGTTCCAGATACCAGATGTACCTCTGTTGTATATCTTCTGGGCTGATTTCCTGTATCACGACCCATATTCTCATTGTTCTCGCCAAGATCAGGCTGTTCTCCATGCACTTCCGATGCCCTAATATTACCTCCAGGTACAACGTCAGGCAATGAAGAGTCACGCTTCCCATCTATTCGTGTCATCTCTTCTCTACTCTGCTGCATTCCTAAAAATTCCTCCACAGCTTCACATAAGGATAAGTTTCCAATATATAATTCCTTATTTTGTTCTATTAATTTTTTATCCTTCTTATAACTCTCATCATTAAATTCCCTGTTATCAAACTTCACTATTTTAGTTATTCCAGTACTATCCACATTCATAACCATGGTACAAGTTGAGGTGTTCCCAGACTCATCTTCTACAGGCCAAGTGCTTGTCATTTGATAACACGCACCTTCTTTAAATTCATAATATCTTTTTTTATCCTTTCGACGAGCGAATATGTCATGCTTTTTATTGCAATAGATATTCAACTTACCAATATCTTTCTCCTGCTGTAAAATATCACTAATCTTAATTGGCTCACTTCCATTATAGTTAATAAGATTAACGTTTAAGACTCTATTGGCATTATCAGTTTCTTCACAGTAAGCTTGAAAAGCTATGTTCTGTTCAAAATGCTTACTTGCAATATGCTTTCCCTGTACTGCCAAACTTACACATTTATCTATATTCTCTTTAAAATTCTCACTAACAGGCCGTTCTCTTTCTTCTACGGCTTTATTCACATATTCTTGTCTAAAATTAATATTACCTATTAGGTCATTAAAATACCAATTATCATAAGCTTTTTGTATATTAGCAAAGTCCATCTCTTCCCTTAGAAGCACTAACAACCTTATCTTATTTTCTAGGTCTTCTAACTTAAAATCTTCTACTATCTGCTCTAATTTACAGCAAAATCTTTGATAATTTTTATGCTCATCTTTTTTAAACTTCTTGAATTCTTCATGTAATGAGCCACCTAGTTTTTTTAATTCTTCTAATTTTTCTAATTCTTTACGTAATGAGCTACCTAATTTTTTTAATTCTCCTAATTCTTTATATAATGTACCACTCTCCACACTTGAGTAGCAAAACCTCATTACAGTAAAGCTCTTAATGTCAGTTTTTTCTTCATCAATAAAGCTCTTGAGATTTTCAAGTACGGGTAGTGCAAAGTTATCAACCCGGTCTCTTTTAGCCTCTATTATGTAATTAATATGACCAATATCCTGTAATGGGCGTGACGTCACTTCATACAGTTGACGTAAACTACATACTGTATGCGCAATTCCGCGTGCTACTCTAGAAACCCCTTCCAGCTGATTACTTGCTTTTCCCGCTTCCGCCGCATTGCCTTTTGTGAACCAACTCTTTAACATATCCATACCCTCCCTATTATTATACTTCTTACTCTAATGCCTCTAAAAACAGGCTATTAAAAACTTTGCTATACACTAACCCTGACAATGAAATGTTGAAAATAACTGTAAGTGTTAGACTTGAGCTCAACTTTTTCGCTTTCGTCATACACTGAATTTACCTTCA
>JAITFM010000014.1 GCA_031281335.1 Rickettsiales bacterium
CCCTACACGACGCTCTTCCGATCTTATCTTTTTTTACTCTTTCGACTATTTCTTGGTGTTTTTTTTCTCTTTCATCAGCATTTTTTATCTTATTTAGCTCCACTTTTGCTATCATTTCAGCATTGCCACCAAGCTGAATATCAGTTCCACGTCCTGCCATGTTAGTTGCTATGGTAATGCTGCCTGGCACTCCAGCTTGCGCTATTATATATGCCTCTTGTTCGTGATAACGAGCGTTCAATACCGAATGCTTAAGAGAATGGCTTCGCAAAAGGGCAGAAAGTTTCTCAGAGTTTTCAATACTAACCGTGCCAACAAGGACCGGTTGAAGGCGTTTGTGGCATTCTTCTATAAACTTCAACACAGCATTAAATTTTTCTTTTTCTGTGCCATAAATTTCATCATCAACATCTATTCTCTTTACTGGCACATTAGTTGGAATTTTCACTACATTCAGCTTATATATATCGTGAAACTCCTCCGCCTCTGTTGCTGCTGTTCCCGTCATACCAGAAAGTTTGTTATACATACGAAAGTAGTTCTGAAATGTAACCGATGCCAAAGTTTGGTTTTCATGCTGAATTTCAAGATTCTCCTTTGCTTCAAGTGCCTGGTGAAGACCATCGGAATATCTCCTGCCATCCATCATACGTCCAGTAAACTCATCGATAATTACTACCTTGCCATCCTTTACTATATAATCTTTGTCAGCAGTAAACAGCTTATGCGCACGCAATGCTTGGTCTATATAGTGAGTCATTATCATGTTGCCAGTATCATAAAGCGAGGAATTTTCAGGAATGAGATTATATGACCTAAGTAATTCCTCCACTCGCGAAATGCCATCTTCAGTAAGGAATACTGCCCTGCTTTTTTCGTCTACCTCATAATCAGAATCAACTAACTTGGTTACTATTTTGTTTATGTGCTTATATATCTGATTATTTTCTTCAACTGGACCAGAAATAATAAGCGGAGTCCGCGCTTCGTCAATGAGTATGGAGTCTACTTCGTCTACTATAGCGTAATTGAAGCCTCTTTGCACCATATCCTCTTGAGAAAATTTCATATTGTCCCGCAAGTAATCAAAGGCAAGCTCGTTGTTTGTTGAATATACGATATCTGCACTATAAGCCTCTTTCCTCTCCTCGTCCGTCAAATTATTTGTAATGAATGCAACAGAAACTCCAAGAGAATTGTATAACTTGCTCATCCATTCTGTGTCTCGTTTCGCAAGGTAGTCGTTGACAGTTACGACGTGTACGCCTTTACCTTCTAAGGAATTTAGGTATGCAGCTAAAGTTGCAACAAGTGTCTTTCCCTCACCTGTTTTCATTTCCGATATCATACCACTGTGAAGCACCATCCCACCGATCAGCTGAACGTCGAAGTGCCTCATATTAAGGAATCTTCGAGAGGCTTCGCGCACAACCGCAAATGCAGGTACGAGAAGGTCATTTAGTGTTTTTCCATTTTTCAACTCTCGTTTAAATTCCTCAGTTTTACCAGCAAGCTCCTCATCAGATAAGCTCTGCATTTCTGGCTCTAGTGCATTAATCTGCTGAACAATTTTTCTGAAGGATTTTATTATCTTCTTATTCGTTGACCCAAATATCTTCCTTATAAAAAGAAACGACAATGTAAAAATGAAGAATATAAGAACAGCTGTTAAAACTAACGTAGAATCTGACATAAACTTAAGTGTGCCTTATTTAATATGAGATTATATTACTAAACGCAGCCTGCAGCAATTACATATTAGATTTAGAAAATCCTTGGAAAGTCTTTTTTAAATCAAGAATTAAGAGGTTGCTAAGCAATTCCTATTCTTGAAGGCCTTCTATCAACATGTAAAGACTCTATTGCATTATTTTAGGTGTTTGGTAATCTTTAATTCTAGATCAAACAAATTTATAGCAGCCTGTATGAGGTAACTAGTTATGCACGGTAATATCTACCAGCTAAAGGTATTGATGCTATTTTTGCATCGCGGAGTGCTCTATCAGCACTCTTTTCGCTTAGGTACAGAAATAGAAGAGGCCAGAAAATTCGATGATTTAGTATTTGAATGTACCCAAGGTAGTAAGAAAGTATACCGCTTTCTGCAAGTTAAATACACACAAGATGAAGATAACAAGAAAATTGGAGTAGGGAACTTACTTACAAAAGATAAAAGTGGTGAGTTTGGATTAGCAAAGTATTTCATTTCTTACCTAAAGATTAAAAGTAATCAAGATTTTGCAGATGGTAACCTGAAAGATTTTATTATCTGTACTAATATCGATTTTGATCTGGATCGCAGCACAGAGCAAAACACAGTGAGAAAGTTGAAAATAAAAACTTTAGGACCCAACGAGGGAATAGAAATTTTAGTTGAAGTAATCGACACTAGCGACATCTTTTTTAAAGATGGTGGCGCTAGATATAAGTTCTCTTGCGCTCACAATAACATGATTTCAATAGTGCAACCAGCATTTGAAAGTGCTGTAGAAGAAGCGATGGAAGAATTAGAAGAGGAGATAAAAAAACTCCAAAACAAGCCAGATCAGAACTCAAAAAGGAAATTGGAAAGAGATCAGACGTGGCGACGCGAGTTTGGGCGAATGATGAATGAAGGTAGGTTAGAAGACAATATAAAAGAATTTTTTGATAAGTTAGTATTTGCAGTAAATCAGCCTAATGAAATAAAACTAGCGGAGATTATCAAAAGCGAGCTGGGTGAGCAATTTAATGATATTGACAGAAAGAATGTTTACGCCCGTTTTCAGGAGGAAATGCTAGATTGGCTGAAAGAAAAAGGGGAACGTTTTCTTACACATGAAGATGGAAAAGAATTCTTTCGCAAGATGAAAGAAGAAATCTTAGGAGGCTTTCGATTCGAGGTGAGAAATCCAGTAGGATCGTTTACTGGAAGGATAGAGGAACTGGGGAAACCGGGAGAATCGGGGAAACTGCACACATTAATACAAAAAAATCAAGGTGTAGCCACAGTAATATCGCAACTAGTTTCTATCTGTGGCTTAGGGGAATAGGTAAGACCGAGTTAGCCAGAAAATATATTGAAAAACACAGTAAAGATTATGACAACAATATTATATGGATAAATGCTGAAACCTATGAAACCATGATGCAGTCTTTTCTAGGGTTAGCTAAAGGTCTTTTAGGCATTCCTACAGAAGATAGGGATATTGAATCTATTGTAAGAGATATACACACTTTTTTTGCAAGGAGAAAAAGTCTCTTTGTTTTTGATAACGCAGAAGGATATAGAAGTGAAGGTCAAGATGCTGGTATTAGTCAATTTTTACCGTCCCACTTTTTATCATCTGATGATAATAAACCTAGTGTTCTGATTACCTCTCGTAATCAGAAGTGGGGAGATATAAAACCATTAACATTTGGTACATTTACTGAAACAGAGTCAATAGACTTCATTAGAAAAGCGTTAGGCATAAAAGATGGGTCACAAGAAAGTGAAATAAAGAATTTAGCGGAAACATTACAGCATTTTCCTTTAGCTCTGCAGCAGGCAGTTGCATACATAAAAGAAAGGGATATAGCATTAAAGAATGTAGGCTTGAGGTTTGAAATCAGTGATTATTTAAAGAGATATAAAGAGGAAGCAGAAAAATTACTTGATTTCAAGTTTCCCAAAGACAGCGACAATAGCTACACCGAGACAACTTTTATAACCTGGAGAAATTACTATTGATAAAATCAAGGACAACGCAGAGTATGGCCAGCAAGCCAAAGAAATTTTAGATATCATCGCCTATATTGCCTCTGACAATGTTCCTGTAGAAATATTTTTAGGACTAGAACGTAATAGAGAAAAATTAGGTGACGCTATCCAACTACTTAAGCAATATTCAATGATCAACTCAGGAGAAGAGCAAAGCTCAGTCAATATTCACAGGTTAGTGCAGCAAGTAACAAGGATAGAGTTAGAAAAACAAGGTAAGGACAAAGTTGTAAAAAAGACTTTTGAATTATTGAAAGAAAGCTTTCCTTATGGTGGTGATAAATTAGGAGATTGCGCTAGGAAACAACAACTATTACCGCATTTAGAAGTGTTCTTATCACATATAGATGATTGGATAAAAGACAATCATCCAGAAAGACAAGCAATAGAAAAGGATTATCTTGTGAATTTGTTAATATAGGTGAATGATGGATATTATTACTTGGGTAATTCTAGAAGACAAAAGGAGTTGCTCGAACGTGCTTTACCTATTCTTGAGAAATATTACGGCCCTGATCATTTTTAGGTTGCTAGAATATTGATAAACCTAGGCAACGCTCATTACGCATTAGGTGATCCTCAGAAAACAAAAGAGTTGCTTGAACGGAGAGCTTTACCTATCTTTAAGGAACATTATGGTTCTGATCATTTTGAAGTTGCTAGAATACTGGCAAACCTTGGTATTG
>JAITFM010000045.1 GCA_031281335.1 Rickettsiales bacterium
CCCGTGGTAGAAGTTGCTCACTCTCTAATCCTGCAAATTGGCGTACTATACTGTCTTAAACGACTTATAAGCGCGTTTCAGCTTGTATAGGGAAAAACCTAGAAATCTAGGTAAAATTAATAAAGACATAAGGTGCACACAGTGCAAAAAATTAAACATAAGACGCCAACCATAATACTCTTGTCGTTTAATCTGCACAGATGAAGATAACTGAATACCTTCAACTCTATGATAATGGGGCTGGTGAGATTTGTCAAGTAGTTTTTTTGTTTCATTTAAATTGCTTGCAACCTCCTTACACACTCATCTTTACCAAGGATTACCATTATGTCGATAATTCCAGGTGCATCCATTATTCCAGTTATTGGGGCCCGTAATGAGTGGTAAACATCGCTTATTTTCACATTATGCAATTTTGAAAATTCCTTGATCTGAGAGGACAAAAAGCTCTTATTCCAGTTTTCATCACCGATATTTGAGAGAAATGACGCAAGTAACTTGATTATATCGAGGTTAGATTTGACGATTTGCTCAGCCTCTTCGCTTAAATCAAGTGGTGGGTCTTTGATATAAAACTGCGCTAAATCGAGCAGTTCGGTCAGGTAGTTTGCTCTTTTTTTTAGTTCTGTTAGTCCCTGCAGTAAATAGCTCTTTTTCTTCTCAGTTGGAGTATTTTCTCCAAGCATTAGAGGCAGAATATCTTCATTGCTCATGTTGTTGATATAATGGTTATTCAAATGCTCCAATTTTTTAAAATCAAGCCGTGCAGGCGAACGACCAATGTTTTCTAAGTTAAACCACTCCATCGCTTGCTCATCGCTAATAATCTCGTCATTGCCATGACTCCAGCCAAGTCTGAGCAGGTAGTTACGCATCGCCTGAGGCAATATTCCCATCCTCTCGTAATCGCAAACACTTGTAGCACCATGCCTTTTGGACAGCTTATTCCCGTCCTCTCCATGGATAAGCGATACATGTGCAAAACGTGGAATATCAAAATCAAGGGCCTGATATATTAGTAATTGCTTAAAAGTATTGGTGAGATGGTCAGAACCACGTATAATATCGGTTATTCCAGCATCATGATCGTCAACCACTACCGCAAAAATATATGTTGGAGTGTTGTCAGAACGTAAGATCACTATATCATCAAGCTGCTCGCTATTTACTTTAATTTGGCCGTATATTTTATCATCAACAACGATATCTTGCGAATCTGGCACTCTAAAGCGGACAACAGGTTTTACGCCTGGTGTCGCATTAGTACACTTATGCTTGTATATCTTTCCTTCTTCTCTTGCTTTTACCTTCTTCGCTGCAACTTCATCCTCAAGGCAATAACAGTGATATGCCTTACCTTTCTGAGCAAGAAGATTTGCAACTTCAATGTGTCGCTCTATTCTTTTTGATTGGTATATTATTTCTCCATCATAGCTTACACCAAGCCATTTCAGCCCATCTATTATCGCATCGATTGCCTCCTGTGTTGAACGTTTTTTGTCGGTGTCTTCAATCCTCAGCAAAAACTTGCCACCATAGCGCTTTGCATAGAGCCAATTAAATAAGGCAGTACGAGCCCCGCCAATATGCAAAAACCCCGTTGGCGATGGAGCAAATCTAGTGACTACACCTGACATATTCGTTTGTTACAGTAATGTAAACGATGATAGCTAAAATTTATGCTTGCAACAATGCGAAATTACTGTAAATTACTGGTCCTATGAGGATAAAATTGTATTTATTTTTCATAATTTATGTTGTATAATTTAATGTCGGTTAAATATAGCGGGGTATGTTATGGCTCAACATAAAGACTTATTTGCAGCTGCAAAAGCAGGAAGTAAGGATGAATTTGTTAGAATTTGTAAAGAGAATGTTGCTTATGTAACTAAGCATAAGCTTGATGAAAATGGGAATCCATTTCATATAGCAGCAAGCAAAGAAATTCTACTACCTGCACTCAAAGAGATTGTGGATCACTTAGAAGCAGAGGCTAATCAAAAAATTAAAAAAGCAGAAGAAGCTAAAGATTGGAAAGAATCAAGAAGATTAAAAGAGGAATTTAAATGTAATAAAAAATATATTAAAGATGCACTCTGCGATAAAAGCTATGTTCTTAATAAGAAAATGGTGGTAGCTCCTCTTTATTTCTTGAACGCTGCGGAACTGAAGGAAGTTAAGCAAATTGCAGACATAAAAGGTAGCTTTGTATGTAATAGGAAATTTCACTTGTGCTTATATATAGTAGGAGCTATAGCGTGTATTGCTGCTTTGTGTTTATCCTTGTACTTTTTATTTTTAGTTTCTCAATCCCTTACACTAGCTTCAGTAGCTACAATAGCTTCTGGAGGGTTCGCATGTCTGTTCTTTAGGGCATGTAGCGAGGTATACGGCTTGTACAATGAAAGCACTATAGTACAGGATCCTAATGTTATGCAGCTTGTAGATGGTTTAGGTGTAGCGTGAAACTAGAAATCACTTGCAAGCAATGATATAGAAATGTACTTTCTTAAGAGTGATTCTTAAGAAAGTATACTTACACAATGACAGAAAAGAAGTACAGTAAGATTTTAATAGCGAACAGAGGGGAAATTGTCTGCAGGATTATCAGAACTGCTTGCAGAGTGGGCATATCTTGCGTGAGCGTGTATTCGGATGCAGATATAAATTCTGTACATGTGAGACAAGCAGATGAGTCAAGGCACATTGGCCCTTCGCCTGCTTATCTCAGTTACTTAAACATCGAAAAAATATGCGAAGTAGCAGTTGAAACAGGTGTTCAAGCAGTTCATCCTGGTCATGGCTTTTTAGCAGAAAATCCAGATTTTCCACGTGCTCTGCAAAAACACAATATAGATTTCATTGGACCAAGCGCAGAAACAATAGAAGTTACAGCAAATAAAATAACAGCAAAGGAATCCGCAAGAAAATCTGGAGTGAATGTCGTGCCAGGATACATGGGCAAGATCAACGATGCCGCTCATGCAGCCAGTGTTGCTGAAGAGATTGGTTTTCCCGTTATGCTGAAAGCTGCATCAGGCGGTGGTGGTAAAGGCATGCGAATTGTAAACTCCAAAAAGGAAATTGAACTAGCATTTACATTAGCAACAAACGAAGCAAAAAAAAATTTCAAGGATAGTAGTATCTTTATAGAGAAATGTATAGAGTTACCGCGGCACATCGAAATACAAATTATAGCAGATAAATATGGTAATGTAGTGTGTCTTGGAGAGAGGGAATGTTCAGTACAAAGAAATAATCAGAAGATAATAGAAGAAACGCCAAGCCCGTTTATCAGTGAGAAGGTAAGACAAGAAATGTATGCCCAATGTGTTTCTTTGGCAAAGCAAGTTGGCTATTTTTCAGCAGGCACTGTTGAGTTTGTTGTAGATAAGGACCAAAATTTCTATTTTCTTGAGGTAAACACGAGATTGCAAGTTGAGCATCCAGTAACAGAATTTGTAACTGGAATAGACATAGTAGAAGAAATGATTAGAATCTCCTGCGGAGAAAAATTAAGGTTCAGTCAGAGTGATATTAAACTTACCGGTTCTGCAATAGAAAGTAGAATCTGTGCTGAGGATCCATCAAAGAAATTTTTTCCTTCCAGCGGAAGAATAAAATATTACGACAAACCGGATGAAAATGATTATGTAAGAATAGATGATGGAGTTGCTGCAGGTTCAGAAATCAGCATGTTCTATGATTCGATGATTGCAAAAGTAGTGACATATGGGAAAGATAGAATAGAGGCAATCAGCAGAATGCAAAAAGCTTTGTCTGAATGTTACATAGGGGG
>JAITFM010000074.1 GCA_031281335.1 Rickettsiales bacterium
AGGTGCACATAGTGCAAAAAATTAAACATAAGACGCCAACCATAATACTCTTGTCGTTTAATCTGCACAGATGAAGATAACTGAATACCTCCAACCCTATGGTAATGGGGCTGGTGAGATTTGTCAAGTAGTTTCTTGTTTCTATCAGCTACCTAGATGACGGCTGGTAAAACCATAATGCTTGTGCATCAAAATCTTCCACACACATCATCCAACCTCACTATATCATTATCAGATAAAAGCTCCCCTACTTGAAATTCAACTATCTCAAGTGGAAAGTTTGCGCTTCTATTTTCAATCCTATGGGAAACTTTCCTTGGAATTTCTACCACATGATTTGTCGCTATAGCACGTGTTTTGTTCTCTAAATTTACATATCCAGCTCCTGACAGCACTATATGGTACTCATCTCTATAGTGATGGAATTGCTTGGAGGTGCAGCTTAATGGATTTATAAAAAGATATTTTACAAGAAAATTCTCGCCCATTAAAATTACACTGCAAAACCCCCATGGCTTGATTTCTTTCCTTATTGCCTTTGCTTCCTTAGCTTTACTAATAAATGACATTAAGCTCTTATCTGGCTGCTCGTAAGCTCTACTTAATAAATTTTTTGCACTACTTTCTGCTGTTAAATTTTGCTCTTTTTTTCCGGTCACATGCTGGAATGACACCGGTTCTTTATCAAATCTCTTACTTAATTCTAAAACTGAATTCCAAGTTCCAACATCCATCCAATCGAAATTAGCTTCTATCATTGCAACGTTTTCCGCTTTCTCCATTATCAAATAATCAATGGATACGCCTTCAATTCCCACAAAATCCCGCTGTTTTAAATACAGAAATCTCTCTTGTGGTGTGGAATGTTGACAACATAAATTATAAAGATTTGGGGCAGATCTTTTCATCTCATCTACATAGCGTTTTGCTTTAAACACGAATATTCCAGAGTTCCAGTAATGATCATTACTCAATTTGTGCTCAGGTTTTTCTGTGAAACTCTTCACTATATGGTATTCCTCCCGCTGACCATAAACTGCATTGATATAGCCATATTCAGGATTAAATTCATGAGGCTTTACTCCAAAAGTAACTATAGAGTTAGTTTCAGATGCTATCCGAGCTGCTTTTTGAGCAGAAGCATAAAAATTGCTTAAATCGCCTATAAAGTGGTCTGAAGGCAGAATTAACATTGTCTCATCTTCATCGCAGAGAAGTGCAGCAATCAATATTGCTGCTGCCGTTCCGATCTTTACCGGCTCAAAAACCACTTTATACTCTTGCAGCGCTTTTAATTCCTCCATCACTAACGATTCATACTGTATATTTGTGGCAATTATGGGCGGCATATAGTCACTTTTTAGTCTCAATAAAGTGTTTTGAAACATGGTGTCATGACTGAATATTTTCTGAAATTGCTTTGGTTTGGATAAAGGCCAAAGCCTACTGCCACTACCACCACACAATATTACAGGGCGCATTTGGTATAAGATATTAAATAATTAACATCTTATACTAAAGGTAAAATATACGCAAGCTTTTGTTATGGAGTGATTAAAGTAGAAAGTGGATATTAAATTAAAGTAATTGCTGATTATGAGTGTGATGGAGTGTTCATACCTGGCGGCTGTGAGTTTCGTCTCCTTTTCTCCTCTACCCTAGAGGCATGAGGGCTCCTCCGATTTTTATCATCTCCTTGCTTATTAATTTCGTTTTGCGATTTTCCCTTTTCTGAACTCTGTTTTCTGAGTTTACTTGTACTTTCACTACTTTCGTTCAACCCCTCTTCCAATTCTTTCTCAATGCCTGACCTTCTAGCATCAAGCTCTTTCCATGTGCCACAAATAGTATCACGGTCAGGATAGTCTTTCTTCTCTGGCCCTGGCCTCTTTCCTTCTTTAACAACTGAATAATCGTTTTTTGTTTCTTTCCAACATTCCTTTAATTGGTGTTTCCACATAGTCCAGTAAGCATCACCGTACTTTTTCTTATCTGCCACAAATAACAAAATTGGAGCCTTAAGTACGGTAGCTCCCATGTTCACTAAATTTTTCACTGCCATTGCAGGAGTGAACAAAAGATAACCAAAAAATTTTGCAATCGGATTTTGTCTGTTTACTAAATGCTCCCCTAACTTCATAGGAATGAAAGTCAGCAGTTTAGCGCAAACCTTAGCTAAACCTGCAACAAAAACAATAGGAACAGATATAAGACTTTTATCTAGCTCTAGATTACCATTTTGATCCCTGATTTCAGAAAAACTAGTACTTAGCTTCTTATAATCACTAGTGTATAATAATTCTCCATTTCTTCCTTCCTCATCTCTATCTTCCTTGTTAACCTCTCCCGTTTTATCATTGATGGAGCAACCTTTCTTAGCAAGCACAGAAGAATTAGTTAATTCAAACAGATATTTAGAATTCTCAGTTTTTTGAGCTTCAAAAATTGGAATATGTTTTTCGAGGTCTTTCTTTTTAAATCCAAATGGTTCATAAAATTTACGATAATCATCAATCTTGCGCCTATCTTTACTAACTAAAAAGCCAATAGTAAAATAAGACCTGTTATCAACTTTCTTAACCAAAGCTAGATCAAACTTGTATCCATTATATGCAAGCTGGTATTCGGGATTTCCCTTTTCATCTTTTACAAGCTTTCCATTCCTATCTTTTTTTTCTATAATTTCCCCAGACTCTACAATCTGATCATAATTTTTTGGATACTGGCATCTTTGTCCATCCTTATATACCATTACCTTTCTGAGGTCTTTTACATAGACTTTAGATTCAGGTGAAGTAAATAGATCCTTCACTTTTAGCGTAAGGTCCGTTCCCCACTTTTTCAATGTCTCTAACATATTGCTAAACCAAGATCACTAAGCACTATAGTTCAATAATAAAACCAGTATGCTAAGAATATGTTAACATAGAATTGACGATTTTACAAGAAAATATGCTTGTAAAAGAAAAAAATCGTAAAAGTAAGAGCTATATAAGTGATGCTTGACAAGTACTTTATACATGTAATCGTAAAAACTCTTAGAGGTACACTGTGTATGTAATCTTCACACACTACTTGCATTCCAAGAACTGCATGCAAGAAAATACAAAACAATAATACAACAAAAAATAAAAGCTCTAGAGGATGATCAATGGCCTGAAATAATTTCTCATTAAAAGACAAAGGGCTATCAGCATAAAGTGCACAAGAAAATGAATAGATAAACCAAGGAAATAAAAACAATAAAATCACCGCAGAAACACGTTGAACCCACCAATGATGTACTGAATTTCCAGATTGACTCATATAAACATAAATAAAAAGGCTATAGTAGAGAAAAGTAAAGTTACTGTCAGTAGCATAGCACTTTTTGAGACACTAGTAATTTCTAAATTAAGTCCAGCATCCCATAATAAATGACGAATACCATTGAGAAAATGATATAGAAAGCTTACAAGACATAAAACATAAGCTAACTTAGCGATAGGAGTAGATAACAATACATTCAAGTACTTTACTATAAATAGCTCAGGAAAATAAACATGTAATATAAAATACCAAGAAAGCACAATTAACAGAAGGAATAATAAGATACCAGTTAATCTGTGCATAATAGAAAAAAAACTAGTAACTTGTACTTTATATATTTGCAAATGTGGAGAAAGAGGCCTATCACTCATAAAATTCCATTATCAAGAAATTAAAATAAAGTAGAAGTAAAGACAGCAATATAGTGCACCACAGCACCACTATTAAAAGTGGTGAGTTGTGCACAAAGCCTAAGGAGGTAATCCAGCTGCAGATTCCCCTACTGCTACCTTGTTACGACTTCACCCCAGTCACTGATCCCACTTTAAATAACTCCCTCCTTGCGGTTAGGTCATTAGCTTCGAGTGAAACCAATTCCCATGGCGTGACGGGCAGTGTGTACAAGACCCGAGAACGTATTCACCGTGGCATGCTGATCCACGATTACTAGCGATTCCAACTTCATGTACTCGAGTTGCAGAGTACAATCCGAACTGAGATGGCTTTTAAGGGATTAGCTTAGCCTCGCGACTTTGCAGCCCATTGTAGACACCATTGTAGCACGTGTGTAGCCCACTCCATAAGGGCCATGATGACTTGACATCATCCCCACCTTCCTCCAGTTTATCACTAGCAGTTTCCTTAAAGTCCCCAGCATTACCTGATGGTAACTAAGGATGAGGGTTACGCTCGTTGCGGGACTTAACCCAACATCTCACGACACGAGCTGACGACAGCCATGCAACACCTGTGTGAAATCCGGCCGAACCGACCCTATCCCTTCGAATAGGTATGATTTCCATGTCAAGGAGTGGTAAGGTTTTTCGCGTTGCATCGAATTAAACCACATGCTCCACCGCTTGTGCGGGTCCCCGTCAATTCCTTTGAGTTTTAATCTTGCGACCGTAGTCCCCAGGCGGACTGTTTAACGCGTTAGCTGTAATACAGAAAGTAAACTTCCCATATTTAACATTCATTGTTTACAGCGTGGACTACCAGGGTATCTAATCCTGTTTGCTCCCCACGCCTTCGCGCCTCAGCGTCAGATTTGAACCAGATAGACGCCTTCGCCACTGGTGTTCCTCCTAATATTTACGAATTTCACCTCTACACTAGGAATTCCTCTATCCTCTTTCAATCTCTAGGTTAGCAGTTTTAAAAGCAATTCCAAAGTTGAGCTTTGGGATTTCACTTTTAACTTACTAACCAGCCTACGCGCTCTTTACGCCCAATAATTCCGAATAACGCTAGCCCTCTCCGTATTACCGCGGCTGCTGGCACGGAGTTAGCCAGGACTTCTTCTGTGAGTACCGTCATTATCTTCCTCACCGAAAGAGCTTTACAACCCAAAGGCCTTCTTCACTCATGCGGCATGGCTGGATCAGGCTTTCGCCCATTGTCCAATATTCCCCACTGCTGCCTCCCGTAGGAGTCTGGACCGTATCTCAGTTCCAGTGTGGCTGATCATCCTCTCAGATCAGCTATAGATCATTGCCTTGGTAAGCCATTACCTTACCAACTAGCTAATCTAATATAGGCTCATCTAATAGCGATAAATCTTTCCCCCGTAGGGCGTATACAGTATTAGTTGCCGTTTCCAACAATTATTCCATACTACTAGGTAGATTCCTATACATTACTCACCCGTCTGCCACTAAGTTATACCATAGCAAGCTACAATATAACCCCGTTCGACTTGCATGTGTTAAGCCTGCCGCCAGCGTTCATTCTGAGCCAGGATCAAACTCTCAAATTTAGACTTCAACCTATAAAAGGTTGAGAGTACATCGGATAAATCCGACAAAAAAATAATTAGCTTTATATTGCTGTCTTTATTTCTACTTTAGAAATATTTCAATCTCCAACTATTCAAACAACTTTGAGAACATTATTATGTGATATAATCGCTATGTCAATAAGTTTTTGCAAATCAAAAAGCATTAATATATAAAAAATATATATCTATTGAGAATATCGCTATGAAGAAACACATTTTTCTATTTGCACTGGTACCAGTACTAATTGGCATAACATTGTACTCGTTACGTAATATTGATAATGCAAAACAATCTACAATTGCAGGCAATAAGTTCTATGAAGTGTTATTCTCCAAAAAAGATAGTGAGTTATTAGAGGGAATAGACTCAAATTGGAAGCATTTAGCAGACTTTGAAAGTGCATTCAGCCGTATCTCAAATTCAACATCAACAGGCGCAGCATCTATTTATAGTGATATGGCAGATAATAAGGATGTTCCTGACGTTTTGCGTGAATTAGCGCAATATTTAGAAGTAATGAATTTGCTTTATAGCGGTGACAAAATAAATGAAGACAAAATCAATAATTTAGCAGCAAACGTAGTGTATCCTTACTCAAGCCAAGAAGCTATCGCTATAATAAAGATACATAATAATGACATTAAAGGCGCAATTGAAATATTGCAGTCACTATTAAATGACAGAAAATGCCCTACTCTAATAAAAGCCAATGCGCAAGAATTACTCCGAATATATGGAAGTTAAAAGACTGCTTGCACAGTTTTTAGCAGCGCATTGGATTCAACAAAAACAAAAAAAACTACTTGACAAGTTCCTCCAACCCCCTTATAATGATACTGAAGCTATTTATTTATCTTCGCAATCTGTGCAGGTTAATGACAAAAAACTTAGGGTATTTGGCGTCTCATGTTTAAATTTTTGCACTATGCGCGCCTCACATCTTTTTAAAACTTCTGGTTTTTCCCTATACAAGCTGAAACGCGCTTATAAGTCGTTTAAGACAGTATAGAACGTCAAATAGACAAGGGAGAATTTGAATACTAGCTGCCTTAGAGTTTTTTTGCCTTTTTTTCCGCTCAGTAAAACTCTTAACGTTTACAGTTTAGGCTATTTGCATTTAAAAGTAGCTGAATCGTAGCGTTGAGAGTAAAAACGCCGATACTTGAGGTACATATAAATAATTAGCCACCGACCAGGGCTTCTTTTGCTTTTTTTTATTTAGTAAATTTTTTAATGTTTATAGCTACCGTCATTTCGCTACGTGTTAGAGGGATCTATAATGAGACTGCGAATGAATCGCGGCATGACGTGGGGAAACCTGGCCAGCGTTAGCTACACATCCAGATTAATGATAATTTAATTAGTTCCGATTAAAAACAAGTATAAATTATTCAATTATGAGGAAAAGATAGTAGCACAAATTAATTTAAAGAAACTCACTGGCATTCAAATTGGAAGTGAGGCAATCGATTCAAGTAATTTTCAAGAGAAAATTACTAACTTAGAAACAGGAAAGCTAGCGTTTGCAGGACAGAATTATAAAGGTACCCTGGATAACTCAAATAGTACACTAGAGTTATACCTAGAGGGACCAGAAAATTATTTCAAAATTGGAGGTATAAAGATCGATAATGACGGTACTCATACACTCTCAGACGATGCTAAAGATGCAACTATTGCAATCGATGTATCGCACCTAAACTTAATAGAAAAAGACAGTGACTGGTTAACAACCCAATTGGATTTAAAAGGACTCACTGCAGATAATTCAAGCTTAAAATTTGGTGAATGGAACGATTACGATTTAACTGATAAATCCTATGTTGATATAACTTTTGGATAAAATCTGTGTAGTGTTTTGAGCTAGTCTATGACTTATAGCCCTCCTCGTAATAGCCCGATAAGCTTACTACACTAGACCCAATTTAGATTACTACGAGCAGGGCTATAAAATCGTGTTATACCAACCTTCGTTATTGGGAAGGCAAATAAAATATATCACCAATTCCCTCAAATTTGCCCACTGTGAGCAAAAGTAGCCCTTTTTAATTTGTTCTATTACTATTGAGACTTAGGTGCTACTACCAATCCCAAGAAAGTGGAGCACTTACATCTTCTGGAATCTCAAAGAACGGTTGTGACATTATATCTCTGACAGAGTCTTTAAAGGTTGGATCTGCCAAGGTATGTTTTGTAATAGCACCCTTAAAGTTACCGTTCTCTGCAAGTTGGTCAGCTATTTCATTAATTGATAGTCCAGTATCTTCTTTTTCTTCCTCTTCATTTTTAATCCCTATCTTAAATCTGTTACCAGGTTTCAATCCATTTGTTTCCAAAGACTTTGTGTCTTCATCTTTTTCTCCCTTCAGTAATTGTCTAAATCTGCCGTCATGTTTCAATCTACTCACAATTTCTGAAGGATTGACATCCTCACCTTTAGGACCTTGCTTACCTTCTGGACCTTGTGGACCCACTTTACCCCCTAGACCTTGTTTACCATCTTTACCAGGGTTACCTTCTGGACCTTGTTTACCCTCTGGACCTGTATCTCCTTTTTCACCTTTTATTTCTCGTTTAAACCTGCCATTATGCTTCAACTTACCTACAATTTCCACAGGATTGGCATCTTCACCTTTTGGCCCCTGAGGACCTCTTTCTCCCTGAAGACCTGGCTCACCATTTCTACCAGGGTTACCTTCTAGACCTTGCTCACCTGCATCTCCTTTTTCACCTTTTATTTCTCGTTTAAATCTGCCATCATGCTTCAACTTACTTACAATTTCCACAGGATTGGCATCTTCACCTTTTGGCCCCTGAGGACCTTGCTCACCCCTGGAACCCTGCTCACCATCCTTACCAGGTTCACCCTTATCTCCTTTTGGTCCCTTTGCATTTCCTGGATTTTCTCTTAACTTTTCTGCCATTCCTTCCTGTAAAATAGAACTATTTACTAAGATTTCTTTTTTGTTAGTAATTAATTCTTGAGCAACGTATCCTGCAATCTCATCATGCATATCACTGAGTAAATGTCTTAACTTTCTTCCTAGTGCAGCATCATTTCTCCGCAACTCATCTATATCTATCATCTTCATGCTCTCCGGCGGCGTAAATCCCATGTAATAAGCTTTAAAGAAAAGGAATTTAACGCATAATACTTAAAGAAAAGCTAATTGGCCTTAAATCG
>JAITFM010000043.1 GCA_031281335.1 Rickettsiales bacterium
TGCAATTTCTACAACACTTTCACCTGTTTGATCAGGCAAAGAATGTACTTCATTCGAGTCACGGAGATTTATAAATTCATAATCTTCAAGGACCTCAAATTCATTGTCATATTCCTCTACCCCATTATCATCGCCTGGTATTGAACTTACGTCGCTTGTACTGGTGTTTGTGATACCAAGCCAATCGCGTAGAAAACTAAAATCCATATAAAATACCTCAATATTTACCTAAATAACTTTATTAACTATACTATAAATCTATACTGTTGTCAATAGTTATTTTTTAATATTTTAATAAATGTTAGAATATTTTATGGGAGCTTTTTATTCTTAACTATATTTATTATTTTATCATGGAAAATTTTTACTTCCGCAGAGTGAGCAGTAGAGTTATAATGCAGGTAACAGGCAAACCTCTGTGCTAAGTTTTAGTTAATATGCACGCTAGGGATATTAAAAAAGTTGTTCTTAAGATGTTGCATTTTACTTTTGTTTCAGCTATAAGGTTGCTTTAAGTTGAACTTTCAACATTTTTGTACTATTTACGTTTAAGATAATGATTTTGAAATTTTTTGGGGGCACTTCATGAAACAATCAACCTACACTAGAACTGCTCTAGCTTCTTTATTGACTTTATGTTCTTTCGGCGGTTTTGCTGCTGACTTTTCTGATGAAAGTATAAAAAAGCAAGAGAGCGCAGTAACTTCTGGAAAAATGGAAGTTATGAAAACATCAAATAAAAAACTAAAAGAGAAAATGGACAGGATATGTAATGCTGATCCAAAAAAGAAAGCTGAAGAGCTTAAGAAAAAAGAGGAACTGAAGCTAACGGCCGAGAAAAAGAGAAAAGAGGAGGCAAAGCTAGCTAGCAAGGAACAAGCAAAACTGGCAAAGGATTCAAAAGCAAAAACTCTCAATGTTAAGAACTCTAATGTAGAAAGTTCAAAAACTAAGAGTTCTAAAACTCAGAAAGCTAAAATTGAGACTAAAGCTGTTAACAAAAACATAGAGGAAAAAGGCAAAGCCAGTCCTGTTGTTTCAGTTGGTGGCGTTGGTATTATTGATACCAACCAAGGAGCAGGTGGTTTGAGAATCACTTTTGGTGGTGTTGTTGATGCTCAAGGTTATGGTAAAGCGGGGCCAAGTGATAAAGATTACGAACGCTATGGTGTTATGCCTGGCAAATCCATAAGTTATTATAATGATGTTGAGGACAAGATAAAAGGAGCAAATCCAGTATTCCCTAGAGGAATAGGGAATATCGGTGATTATAGTGAAAACATGGGCATGATTGCAGATGCAATATTGCACTTAAGAGCTGAAAACAAAAATGAAGATTTAGGTTTTCTTTATGGTGCTGATGTGCAATTCCACGTTCCAGTTACTGAAGGGAAAGGAGCTTCACAAGGTGTGAATGCGGCAAGAGGCAGGAGTGCACATGTGTTTTTGAATTCAAAATATGGTGATCTGAAACTTGGTTATCAGTTTGGTCCTGAGGCTCTGATGAGACTTGATGCAACGAGAATTGCAACTGTTGACGGAGCTGCAGATAGTGACTGGTTCAGGAAAGTGAACTTAGAAGGAAGTGCTGCAAGCTTTCCATTTTACGCAACACCACGTCTTTACACTGAAAGCTTCTCAAGTGAAAGTGAAAAGCTCTCTTTCCGCATGGCTGGAAAATACAATAAAGATGTTCTGACTACACTGCCGTTTAGAATTGCTTACTACTCACCAAATTATATGGGTGCAAGATTTGGTATGAGCTACTCACCTCGCTATGATAGTAGTTTGTTTATTGTAAAAGAAAATGATGGCATGAGACATGTTGACCCAAACTATGAACACATAGTAAGCGCTGGTGCATCATATGAATACGACTTTAGTAAAAATAACATAAAAGTCAAAACTTCTGTGGTTGGTGAATATGGTAAAGCAAAAGAACCAAATGAAGATAAACACCTTTATAAGGAATTTGTGGAATACAATGACCTGATGGGTGTTAACTTGGGTGTAAGTGCTGACTATAAGATCAACGAAGATCAAGGCGTGAAGCTCGCTGCCTCTTTTGCATATTTGGGCAAATCTGGTCAACCAAAAGATATTAAGCAGTTAGATGATAATAAGTACGAACAAATTAAGCCAAAAGATACTGCTAGTCAAGATAATCCAGATTATGCAAGAATTACAGGCTTAAAAGCTCAGTTTGATGGAGATGATAAAAACACCATGTATTGGACTGCAGGTGCTGGTTATCAATATGAGAGTTTTTACACAAGCTTGACATACTTTGGTAGTAAAATGAGTGACGGAGACAAGCTTCATGATGTTGCACTTGGTGTTCAGTATGATCTCTCTCCTGCTTGCAGTAAGAGCAAGTTTGTTCCTTACGCAGCCCTTCATTACTTTATGACTGACGAGAAGCAAGCTGACAGTTATAAGATTACAAAAAAGAATAGTACAGATGTAGCGCCTTCTAACAAAGGAGTTCTCTTCCTCACTGGCGTGAAGTTTTCTTTCTAGTTGGCTAATAATACACACCACATCTGTGGTGTGTATTCACCTCCAGGTAGCGCTTTCAAAATTATTTATATTGAAAAAATTTTCAATATATGGTATAATGGATTAAATCAGTGGTAGCGGTATCATGGATATAACAGTAAATCTTGATGGAGAATTTGAGAAAATAACACAGTCTCGTTCCATATTACAGGATCGTTCTGTGCCGCAACAAATCGCACACTGGGCTAAAGTTGGTCAAATCGTTGAAGACAATCCTGAGTTGAGCTATCACACCATTAAAGAAATCCTTTCAGGCATTGAAGATACTAAGTCAGGTGATGTTGAGGAATATAAGCCTACAAAACTTTGAAGATTCTTCTCACCAATACTTTTAAGCGGTCAATGAAGAAACTGCATAATAATCAACTACCCAAACTTGAATAGGCAAGGCAATTACTGCAGTCATTTTTTTCTTACCATTGTATTTTAGGAGGTTTTTATGCAAACCACGTTAAAAAACCATTTAGCTGTAGAGTTACTTACTATTGCTACATGCTGGAAATTAACGCTTGCAGGTGGAAAAGTAATGGGATTCACTGATTACGATGAAGATTTAAGTATTGATAATATACTCTATAAATCTTCAAGTGGATTTACAGCTAGTAGCATAATATTAAACAGCGACTTAAAGACTGATAGTCTGGAAATTGAGGGAATATTAAATAGCGATGACATTAGAGAAGAAGATGTCTTGTCGGAAAAGTACGACTTTGCAAACATTGAAATATTTCTTGTGAATTACAAGGATTTGAGCCAGGGAATGATGAATTTGCATTTTGGAACTTTCGGTAAAATAACATTGAATAGTGGGAGGTTTATCGTTGAAATTAGAGGGCTCGCGACAAAGCTTGAGAGGAGCGTAGCAGAATTATATTCTCCTGTATGCAGAGCACAATTTTGGATGGTAGGTGTAAAGCCGATGCTAAAAAGTTCAGTAGAATAAGCACGATTACTAAAGTAATAGACGAAAGAAGATTCGAAGACACTAGTTTAACTGAGGGCGATGGATATTATAAGCACGGAGTAGTGAAATTCTTTGATTCAGCAACACACGCAGCATTTGAAGGTATAGTGAAGGAACACAGAAATAAAATAGTCACATTGTTTACTTCGCCTCCATATCAAATTTCTGCTGGGGATAAATATTCGATACTCGCAGGTTGCGATAAAACATTTTCAACTTGTAAAAACAAATTCCACAATACTGTAAATTTTCGCGGTGAACCCTATGTACCTGGTTTTGAACTTGCTCAGCAGCACAATTTTTAATATTATAAGTAATGTGGAAAGGTGGCTGAGTGGTCTAAAGCACACGCTTGGAAAGCGTGCACATATGAAAATATGTCGGGGGTTCGAATCCCCCCTTTTCCGTATCGCATGCATGTAAGAACAGAAACATGAAAAACATAATGCTAATTGGTGGTGGAGTTGGAAATGCAGTATTGTTTTCAATAGGAAAAGCCTGTCTTGAAAATAATAATAGAGTTTTATACTTTGCCGGCTATAGGAAATTAAATGATGTATTCAAACAAGCACTGATAGAACGTGCATCAAGCGTGACAGTTTGGGCATGTGAAGAAGGATTAATAAAAACAAACAGGGATCAAGACAAATCTTTTCATGGAAATATAGTTGACGCAATAATCTCTTATCAAAGGGGAATATTAGGCGATACCACGATTAATTTAGACGCTATAGACAAAATTATTACTATCGGTTCTGATAAAATGATGAAGGCCGTAAATGAAGCGAGAAAAACGATCTTAAGGCCATATTTGAAATCTAGCCACATGGCAATATCATCGGTCAATTCGCCTATGCAGTGTATGATGAAAGAAATCTGCGCTCAGTGCGTGCAGCGGCATGTAAATATGAAAACAGGAGAAGAGAGTTATGTATATAGTTGCAGCAATCAAGACCAGGATATGGAGCTTGTTGACTTTGATTTTTTGAGTGAGCGCTTGAAACAAAATAGTTTACAAGAAAAACTCACTGCAAAATGGATAGATCATGCTCAGAGATATTAAACAACAAAAAAAGGAAATAAGAGAGCAATATAGAGCTATAAGAAAAAGTATTGATAAGAACTATTCCAGTTATGCAACAAATTCCCTTATTAATCTCTTCAATCAGAACTCAAGTTACGTTAAAGGCAAAACAATTGCAGCTTATATTCCAATTGATGGAGAGATAAATGTTATACCTTTGATGCATAATTTGCTCAATTTAGGCTATAGAGTGGCAATTCCAGATGAAACCAAGCCACTGAGGTTTAAGGAATGGAACAAAACAGGTAAAAATATAATCCCCGACACGATTATCACTCCAGTTATTGCTTTTGATAATCATCTTAATAGATTGGGTTTTGGTGGTGGTTGGTATGATGCTGCAATAAAAGAATTACGACCACTTGGAAAAATATTTATAGGTGTAGCTTATGAAAAACAATATTGCAAAAATCTGCCAATAGAAGAACACGACCAAAAATTAGATATTATAATCACTGAGACACGTGTTAGGTGTAGGTAGTGGCTCTTCTAAAATCTTCAAAATATCAGCTGCACAGTAAACCCGATCTCTCTTTCCCTCAGAAGTTTGTGAAACAATGCCTAAATCTTCAAGTTTCATGACTGCCCTTTGGGCTGTTGTAAATGCAACACCTAAGTTTTCAACTATTCTCTTTATAGTAAAGTAAGGGTTTACAGCTAAATATCTTATAATATCACTTGCAACTCCTTCGGTTTTAGAACTTTGCCAACCTGTAATTAAATTGTTAATTTGTTCTGCCCTCGATAATACGTCCAGCGATTGCAACGCTACACCATTTAAGAAATAAGAGAACCAATCATGCCACGTACCTTTGCTGCTTATATTGTAAAG
>JAITFM010000018.1 GCA_031281335.1 Rickettsiales bacterium
AGTGTCCATGCTGCAAAAATTAAACATAACACGCCTTGTTTTATACTGTGCTTTTGTCACTTAATACAAGATTAAAGATAAATTTTAGGCTTAAAACACCCACAATACTATGATAATGGGGTTGAAGAAACTTGTCAAGTAGTTTTTACTAAAATGATACTCAGTATGCTAATGCTTTAGTGTTTCTAAGCCAGAAAAATTATCGTCTTCATTTTTTACAGAGGAAGATGGTGCATTGCTTCCATTATCGCTTTCAATTGGAATAGTAGGCTGTATCAAAGCAATTTTTATAACTTCATCAATGTTCTTAACAAAAACTACGTTGATCTTTTCCTTAATACTTGCTGGTATTTCTTGCATATCCTTTTCATTTTCGCTAGGTATAACCACAGTCTTGACTGATCCCCTGAGTGCTGCGAGTAACTTTTCTCTCAAGCCTCCAATAGCTAAAACTCTACCACGCAGTGTCACTTCACCTGTCATAGCAACACTTTTGTCAACTGGTATGTTTATCATAAGGGAAACAATGGATGTGCATATTGCACTACCAGCAGAAGGTCCATCCTTTGGTACAGCGCCTTCAGGTAGATGCAAATGTATATCATTGTTTTGAAATTTTTCAGGCTTTATGCCAAAGAATAGACAATTTGATCGAATATAACTATACGCAGCCTTTATGGATTCTTGCATAACCTCTCCAAGTTTCCCCGTATATTTTATTTCCCCCTTACCTGGAATCAAGACTGACTCTATCATTAAAATATCACCACCTGTTTCAGTATAGGCTAGTCCAGTTACTACCCCTACTAAACTCTCATTTTCTGCAATACCAAAGGTATATTTACGCACCCCTAAATAACCTTGTAAATTGTTAACTCCCACACATATTTTCTTATTTTTACCTCCTAATATTTCTTTCACTGCCTTTCTCATGAGCTTTGCAAGCTCCCTTTCCATACTGCGAACACCACTTTCACGTGTATATAAGCGTATCAACTTATACAGCGCATCGTTAGTTATACTCCATTCTTTCTGACGCAAACCATGCTCTTGCTTTAATTTGGGAATTAGATGATACTTAGCAATATTAATTTTTTCATCTTCTGTATAACCAGATAATTGTATAATCTCCATCCTATCATGCAAGGGATGTGGTAAATTCAAGCTGTTTGCTGTAGCCACAAACATTACACTTGAAAGATCAAACTCAACTTCCAAGTAATGGTCCGTAAAGTGCTTATTGTGTTCAGTGTCCAAAACCTCAAGCAATGCAGATGCAGGGTCACCACGCGAATCAGAACCCATCTTATCTATTTCATCAAGTAAAAAAAGCGGGTTGCACGAATTAGCTTTTTTCATGTGTTGAATGACTTTGCCGGGCATTGAGCCGATATAAGTTTTCCTATGGCCACGTATCTCAGATTCATCACGTACACCGCCAAGAGCTATGCGAACGAAATCTCTCCCTACCGCCCTTGCCATAGACCTAGCTAAAGAAGTTTTACCAACACCAGGTGGTCCTAACAAGCAAAGTATAGGACCTTTAATCTCTTTTACTCTCTTTAACACTGCCAAAAACTCTATTATTCTATCTTTTACCTTCTCTATGCCATAATGATTCTCATCTAAGATTTTTTTAGCTGCATTTAAATTAATTTTTGCATCTTTGTATTTTCCCCATGGCAGATTAAGCAACCAATACAGATAATTAGATATAACTGTAGCTTCAGGAGAAATGGGATTCATTTTCTTATATCTTTTCAACTCAGTTATAGCTTTCTCCCTTGCTTCCTGAGAAAGCTTTGTTTCATCTATCTTTTTTTCAAATTCATTTATTATATTTCCTTCTTCTCCATTTTCAAATTCGCCTAATTCTTTCTGTATAGCTTTCAATTGCTCATTGAGATAGTAAGCTTTCTGAGTGCTTTCAACTTGTGATTTAATTGTTTTATATAAACGGTTTTGTGCATTTAAAATGCTGATTTCTCTCTCAATAAAAGTAAAAGTTTTTCTTAAACGTTCCCCCGGACCATAAGTCTCAAGTATGCTTTGTTTATCCGACGCTTTTATATTCAAATATGAAACTATCGTGTCTACAAGCAGATCAATTTCTTTGATCTGCTCAACGGGATTAACAATAATATCAGGCTGGTTTTTCTTGTTCAGTTTACACCAACTATCAAATGCACCTATAACAGATCGCCTTAAAGCTTCCAGATCGACATTATCCTCATCTTCCTCGTATTCATGATAATTATCCAATTCTACTCTAGCCTGTAATAAAGTATGAGAGTCGATATACTCAACAGCTCTTCCTCTGCTTACTCCTTGAATTACAACTTTTACCGCATTATCAGGCAATTTTATCAATGGTTGTACAATATTTGCTAGCACACCTACTTCATAAAGATCTTGTGGCTCTGGGTTATCAATAGAGCCATCTTGCTGTGCCACAAGAAAAATCTTATTTTGGTGACTACTATTATTAATTGCATATTCTAATGCATTAATAGATTTTTCTC
>JAITFM010000049.1 GCA_031281335.1 Rickettsiales bacterium
GCCTTTGAGTTATTCCTGTTCTCTGTCTAATCCATTTATCACTTGTCTCAACCATTAATGCAATTTCGTCATTACTCAATGTTTTTTTTGGCAGGTAAGATCCAGTGCTTAATATCAAACTTTTATTCAACGTGACTTACCTCACTAATTATCTTCTGGTTTAAATTTTCACTAATGGCATTTACTGCAAATTTTATAGCGTGAGCAAAAGAAATAGCATCAGAATTTCCATGACTTTTAATGACGATACCATTTAGCCCTAAAAACATAGCGCCACTTCTAATTTTAGGATTAAAACGCATTAATGCTTTATTTAGCTTGGGTCTCAACAATATGCCAACAAGCATTTTTGCTGTCCATGAGTTGAATACCTCCTGCTTTATTAGATTAACGAGAGTACTAGCGGTTGCCTCGGCTGTTTTGAGCATTACATTGCCAACAAAACCATCAGCAACAATCACATCTACATTACCCTCTAAAAATTCACTTGCCTCTATATATCCTTTGAAGTTAATACTTGGAGCATTCTTAAGTAACTCAAAGGCTCCTCGTACTGAGTCATTGCCTTTAACTTCTTCTGTACCAATATTTAGCAGAGCGACCTCAGGATTGTCAACTTTTAATGCTATTTTTGCAAATATACTCCCCATTAATGCAAATTGAAATAGTGAGTCAGCATTACAATCAACATTTGCACCAAGGTCAAGCAGTGCAAAGCTTTTTGTCTTAGTTGGACAAACAGATACGATAGCGGGACGATAAATGTTTGGCAATGTTCCTAAAACAAATCTGGAAATTGCCATTAACGCTCCGGTATTGCCTGAGGATACTATCCCAGAAGCCTTACCTTCTTTCACTGCCTCAATAGCCGCTTTCATACTTGAGTTTTTGCGATGCCTCAGCGCAAAAGATGGCTTATCATTTGCAAGAACATTATCAGAGCAGTGAGTAAACTCAGAGTCGTTACTTACTTTCTTATATTTTGAAAGCAAAGGAGATACTTCTTTTTGATCCCCATAAATATGAAAAAAAACTTTAATACCTGGGCCGACAAGGTTATCTAAAAAAAAACTAGCACCTTGAATCACTGAGAGAGGTGCAAAATCACCTCCCATAGCGTCAAGTGCAATGACTATGTTATTGTTGACTGTGGGTAACATATCATGATAGTTATTCTGCCTGTTGTTTGATGAAAACCCGCTTTCCTTTGTAACTGCCATCAACTGCTATATTGTGAGGTAACATAAACTCCCCAGTTGTTGTGCATACCACAATGTTCTTAGGCTGAACAGCATGATGAGAACGATGCATATCACGCCTTGACTTTGACTTTTTTCTTTTTGGAACTGCCAAAACTTCCTCCGTTATCTACCAAAAATTCTACAATTTATTAGTAACATGTTTTTTACAAGAAGTAAACAGTGATAGTAAAATAAGTAAGGTTTATCTATGCTCCTAAGCTTTAAACTGGGCATCTCAGTCAAAAGACCCCCTGCATTATGGTTTTAGGAGAAACGTACAGTTGTATGAACATTGTGATTTGAGCCCACCAAGAGGGTGTCATCCAAGTAGCCTAGTAATGCTAACTATGGATTAGCCGATAAAGAAAGAGCTGGAAATAGATACCGTCTTGTCAGTCAACAAGAAAATTATAAAAATTGGATCTAAATTACCTAAGCTGTATTGTGAAATCAAAAAATACTGCCAATTCACGCCTTGTGTAGCGGTATACAAATTATAGTTAATGTATATGTTGATAAGTAAATTTCTGCTGTTTTGCATGTATAAAGCCAATTTACTTATCAACATATACACTAACCAATTACATTCAATAAATTTGTGTAAGATACCATTTTATATAAGATAAAATGGAAGCATCTTTTGATCTTAAATTATTAAACCTTCAGTCAACCTCCTAGCTCTGTAGTTTTTGATATGGTCAGGATTAAAAGCACTTTTGGATTTTAAAGTACCGAAGATAATATGCAGAAGTTTACGCATTGCAGCACCAACAATGGCCATATTATGCTTACCCTTTTCCTTTAATCTTTGGCAGAAGCTCATAATGATAGGTTTGTGATTCTTAGCTACTATGGCTGGAAAAAAAAGTGCCTTACGTAATGCTTGTGAACCGGATTTGCTTAATCTGGGTTTGCCATGTACAGATGAACCTGACGTTATGTTTCGTGGCCTGCATATGCTGCCAGTTGCCTAGCATTTCTAAAAGCTTCTATGTCAGGAACTTCAGCTAAAATCGCTGTTGCTGATTCCTCTCCTATTCCTGGAATAGTCAATAGAAGTTGAAAGTTTTCCAACAATTCTTTGTGTTGATTTAATAGTTCGCGTACGGAGTTTTTAATTGCTTCTATTTTTTGAGCTATATCCATTGCAAGGTCTTCCCAAGCATTTGCAACTTCTTTAGGCAGTCTCTCTTTTTTTTCTAAGTGGTTATTTACTAATGTCAATTCATCTTTCAACGCAGCCGAGCAACGATAAAGATGTTTTAATTTTTTCAATTCAGGAGAAGGCGGTATCCAGCGTGAAGGCTCCTGTCTTTGGCAATAATCAGCAATGCATCAATCTGATCATTCTTTTGTCGTGCAAGCTTACTCCTCGCATAAGATTCAATGCAATAAGGATTGACAACACTAACCAGCATTGTGCAGAAATTCAGCCAAATCTTCACTATAACAACCAGTTGCTTCGAGACATAGATGCTGCTCCATGATCAAACTACAAGCTTTTCAAAACCCTCCTTGTTGTTGCAAAAAACTTTATGTCGTTCTTTGTTGCCTACCGACAAATGAGCATCAAATTTTTGTTTAGAAATCCTAAAACAGCATTTGCTTGCATAAAACCACCTCCAAGACTATAATAAATCGAGAGTTTGGACTAACCTTGTAAATACGGGATATAATTCCAAAGCAGTCTTTTAACTCTATGGGAGGGGAGCAAAATCTGGAATTCGGCCTTATTGGCGTTAGTGTCAGCTCGGCTTCACCCTCCCTTATGAGATATTTTAGCTCTAATATCTCATATTATAAAGATACAAGCAACGAACAGACAAAGTCTGTTAAACCGGAAAGAAACTCCACTACTTCTGTTTTTAGCAGTCTTGAAGTATAATTTTGTGGAAGCGCTTTTGCAGTTATAACCGACTGACCCAATGGTGCCTTAAGTGCCCGTATACAAGCATGGTTTTGGAAGGAACGGTTAAACCATTGATGGAGTCCTTGTAGACTACCTCGTTTAGAAGATTGTATAATCTAACCGCTCCAAGCTAAAGCGTTTCCCTATTACAAATTATATAAAGGAGTTACCATGAAAAAAGAAAAAAGTAAATTAGAGATAATGAATCCTGACGCCGCAGGAATAGATGTTGGTTCATCTGTACACTATGTGTGTGTACCTGAGGGAAGAGATGAACAACGCGTTCAGAAATTTGGCTGCTTCACTAAAGACCTTCATAATTTAGCACGATGGTTGAAAACGAGAGCTTTCTATCTTACATCCTGATTTTAAAACTCTAAAGTACTCTTCTATTTTCCATCTTAGCTTATACCAATTTATTCTTTCTATGGCATCTAAAGTGTTATTAATCGGTACATTAGTTAGCAAGGTCCAATCAATAGCTTCCAACCCTTCAGGAGGATTTGTTTCTTTTGCACTTACCACATATACAGGGATCTTATCACTTATTTTATGTGCTGTATCTTTTGATCCATAAATGTAAGGAGCTCTGATAGGTACATAGCCTTTCATATACTTAACTTCAATATTAGCTTTTCTTGACTTCTGGTGCCCACCTTTAATAACTTCCAGAGAAATTTTCTTTTTTACTAGCAGTTGAGCGATGCGTGTTTGCAAGTCTGTTTTACCAACTTCAGTACAGATAAACTTTCTATTAGCTCGATTACGGATTACATAAAAACTACCTAATGTTTCAGTAACCCATAAAAATTTGAGGATATCTGCCCCCTATCACCAAGGGTGTACATTTGGATGAAGGTTGTTTATAGTTTCTTTGAGAGCTGTTATCCATTTATAACTTTCTTTTTCTTCTATGGAGGTACGGTGTATGCTTTTTCTTGTGCTGTTTCTTCTTCCCTAATAGAACGTGCCCAACACTGTTGGGAGGATAAGCCTAAAGGTCTTGCTGAGTATTAAGGCACTATGCAATATTAAACCCATTTTATGCTTCGTATAAGCTTTAGAAATACTACCTAGCCTCTTGGTTTTTATATGAGAGTCAAAATCCAAATAACTTGTATCTTGAACTGAAAAAACAAACTGATTTCCTTTTATTCTTTCCATAGTTTCTTTATAATGGGAAGAATAAATTTCATTATCCTTGAGCTTTTCATTGCTAAATAATTTGTATGCACCCTTGGCTTCTTTCCATCTACTACAGCTTTGATTCAGATGCATTACCCTCTATACAATAGCTTGTTTTGATAAGTCTCTTATTAAGCCTTATATCCCCCAAGTTAACGTGTTTTAACTCTCTTTCCAGCCATTTATCCCCTAAGCCATCAGTATGTTGCACATTTGCATTCACTTCACTCATTCTGACACCAAATTTATTTGGTATCTATCTTACTCACTTTTTATATTTGTGGGTAAAAGTGAGATTTGAATCCTATAGAACACTGTTGGCATACCATCAAAAGTCGCCTCAGACCTCTAATGCATCAATACACAGATTTACAGCTTTTAGTTGGTAATACTATAATTGATATTTATCATTCATTTTAGAAAGTACTATATAGATTTTTATAGATAGCTCCAACAAAGTCTTCCCCGGTGTCTCTAAACTCCTTCGGGGCAGCCTTTCTTAATTAGTTATATTTCAGTTTACAACTCTATCTAAAAGAATGCCGAGAAAAAGCAGTAGTCCTACATAGGAGTTATTTTTAAATATAGACATGCATTGACCAGAGTCGTCGGGGTTGAGATTTTTATATTGGTAATGAAACATGACCCCTACAGCAAGTAAAGCGATATAGAAAATGTTATTCAATGATGATAAGATACCGGCATATAGCCACATCATAAGAGATATTAAATGAAACCTTTTTAGCCAAGATTTTGTTGTATCACCAAAATATAATGCTGTTGATTTCATTCCGAGTTTTTCATCATCTCTCTTATCTTGATGAGCGTATATGGTGTCGTAACTCAGTGTCCAAAAGACGCATCCTGCATAAAAGAGCATAGGTTCTATACTAATCTGGTTCTTCACTGCTGCCCAACCTAGGAGCGATCCCATGTTAAAAGTAAACCCTAAAAACAATTGTGGCCACCAAACATAACGCTTTAGTAAAGGGTAAATAATTATCATACACATTGAGATTACCCCAAGTATAAGTGTAGTTTTATTGGTGAGTAGTAGGATTACTAGCGCAATGGACAGTAACAGAGAAAGTAAAATCAAAGCTTGCTTTGCGTTTAGTGCACCACTTGCAAGTGGCCTATATTTTGTTCGCTCAACATGCGCATCTATTTCTTTATCGAAAATATCATTGATTATACAACCCGCAGGTCTCATCAAGAATGCGCCTATAGTAAACAAAATAAGAAGAAAAAAAGCCTGCCAAGATAGAGAAGTTGAGGCTAGAATAATACCACTTAAACTAGGGAATAATACAAGCCACAAACCTGTTAAACTGTGCAACCTCATCAATGAAAAGTAATGATTGAAATGCATTATTAAGTATGATTACTTAGTATTTTGCTTACATTAACAAAATTATCGAATGCTAAATCAGTTTTGAAAACTAACTTGGGTACAAACCGCAAATCAACATAACACAATATGGATTTGCGTATCAACCATGCAGATTGGTTGATTTCATCAATAATAGTGCTAATATCACAATCTTTTTCGCTTAATGAAGATAGCACTACATATACATCTGCTTTTTTTAAGTCTTTACTTAACTTTACTTCAGATACCACTACATTTTTATTGAATGCCTTACCTTCCATTAAGACTCTGGATATTGCTCTATGCAGTACAGATGCTATTTTTAGGCTCCTGATTTCTTTTTTCATACTATAATACCCTTTCTTCTTGCACTAATTGGTAAACTTCCAGAATATCTCCAACCTTAATATCGGCATCACCATCTAGAGACATTCCACATTCAAAGTTTGTACCTACTTCCTTAATATCATCCCTAAATCTACACAAAGCTTTCAATTTTCCTTCATATATTAATTTATTGTTGCGCATTACCTTGATTAAAGAATCTTTTTTTACAACTCCATCACTTACATAACATCCAATAATATTACCAGCTTTAGATACATTAAATATCTGTCTCACAGATGCAGAGCCAATACGCACTTCTCGTGTTACAGGCTTTAGCATTTTAGTCAAGCACATTTTCATACTATCAATAAGTTCGTATATTACGTTATAAGTACGTATTTCTACACCTTTTTGTTTTGCCAAATCCCTTATTTTTGAATCCACTTTGACATTGAACGCCAAAATTACTGCCCTTGACGCTTCTGCAAGCAGCACATCTGAGTCTGTTATTCCCCCCACCGCCTTGTGTAAGATATTTAATTTCACTTGATCTTTACCAAGCTTATCAATTGAACTTGATATTGCTTCAACAGAACCAGTTACATCACACTTCAAAACTACAGATAACTCTTCTGTTTCACTGTCGTTACGACTGAACATGTCTAAATCATTATTGCTTGAATCCTCCTCTTTTCTCTTGATCAGCTCTAATCTGTATTCAACGATTTCACGTGCCTGCTTTTCAGAATTTACAACAACAAATTTATCTCCAGCATCTGGCACACCGTTTAGACCAGTGATCTCAATTGGAGTAGAAGGTGGAGCCATCTTTTCCCTTTGACCAAGATGATTAACCATATTACGTACTTTTCCATATGTCGTACCCACCACCAACATATCACCAACCTTCAGCGTTCCTTCCTCAACTATCAACGTAGCTGATATTCCCTTGGCTTTATCTATTTTAGATTCTATCACCCACCCAAATGCTCGACAATCCTCTATCGCTTCAAGCTTCATTAAATCAGCAATTAACAAAATCGCCTCTTCTAGTTTGTCTAGGTTGATTTTCTTTTTTGCTGATACTGGCACAACCATAACATCACCACCAAGTTCTTCAGGAATGAGGTCATATTGAGGTAAACTACTAATTATCCTCTCTACGTCACCAGATTGCAATTTATCGATTTTATTAATGGCAACTATAATAGAAACATTTGCTGCCTTTGCATGATTTATTGCTTCAATCGTTTGTTTCATCATTCCATCATCAGCCGCAATCACTATTACAACTATATTAGTGATGTTGGCGCCACATGCACGCATTGCAGTAAATGCCTCATGTCCTGGTGTGTCAATGAAAGTAATTCTTTGCTTATTTTTTGTAACTACTTGATAAGCACCTATATGTTGAGTTATCCCACCTGACTCTCTTTCTGCAACGTTAGATTCACGAAACGCATCAAGCAATGAGGTTTTACCATGATCAACATGTCCCATAAAAGTGACAACTGGCGGCTTAGGTTTTTTAGGTAAGCTTTCCCTGTCCTCTATGAAAAGTAAATCCTTTTCCTTGTTAGCATCGCTCACTCGTTTAGCTGTATGATTAAATTTTTCCACTATTTCACATGCTATATCCGGATCCACCAAATCATCCACTCTGTAACTCTCACCAACTTCTTCTTTCAACATTCCTAACACATCTTTGCTGTCCTCTGCCATACGAACGGATAATTCTCTGATTGTAATTTCATCTGGTATAATAACTTCTCTTGATATGTTTTTACCTTTGGTGAATTTTGATTTTCTATTTCTTATACCAAATCTTTGCTTAAACGCAGGAGATTGTTTAATTTTGTCATCTATTGATTGTGCGATTATCAGCTTGGAGTGCTTAGAATATATATCTTTGTTAGCCTTTAAAGGTTTTTTATCATCATTTTCATCGTCAATTCCACCCTCCATTTGCTTAGCTGAGCTAACACCACTTGAAGCTTTTTCTTCGCTCTCTTTAAACGAGGCATCCAAAGCACCATCTTCATCATCAACCTTTTCATCATTGTCTTCTTTTACTACTGCTTCTTTTTCTTCTTTTAGATTCTTTTCTTTTAATAAAGCAGCATTCTGTACAGCATTAATACGGAAGATTTGCTCTTTTTCTGTCAAGGAACCTAATTTACTTCCATCTTGTTCTTCTGGCTCATAAGGTTTTCTTCTTCTTTTTTTTACTATTGTAGCTCCCGTACTTGGACTCGCTGAAGAGTTCAAATCAAGACCCAACTTAAGTTTGTTAAAACCTTGAAGCGTTAGTTTTTTACTACTGATATCTTCGTTATTCATACATTTTGCTATATTACCCCAAGCTTTCCACGAGCTTCCATGATTATTGAGTCTATTGTGTCTTTTAAATCCTCTTTACCACTCGCTGAAGAGGAGAGTATACCATAAAACTCATAGCTTGACAAATCTGCTACGTCTCCTAGAGTTTTAATACCATGTTTACTAAGAGCAATTTTATCGTCTATTGATAAAGGTAAATTGATTACATCATCTTCCATACCTAAACTTCTTAACTCTTCTATTTTTTTGTCATTTTCTGCTTTTAGATATTTATTTGCTCTGCTGTGCAATTCACTTGCAATATCTTCGTTAAAGCCTTCTATCGAAGCAAGCTCTTTAATTGAAGTATTGGATATATCCTCTACGCTTGAAAAACCCTCTGTGACTAACAGCTGTCCCATAATCTCCTCTAAATTTAGAGCTTCAGCAAATAAAGCTGAACACTGACTGAGTTCTCTACTCCGCCTTTCTGATTCTTGTTGAGTGCTTAGTATCTTAATTTTCCATCCAACAAGCTCTGAGGCTAATCTTACATTTTGACCTTTTTTTCCTATAGCTAAGCTTAATTGATCCTCAGCAACTATTAATTCTACGCAATTTTCATTTTCATCAATAATAACCTTTGATACTTCTGCAGGAGTAATTGCTTTGATAACAAATTGGCCCAGGTCTGAAGAGTAATGTATGACATCAACTTTTTCCCCATTTAATTCATGTATGATGGTTTTTATCCTATCCCCCTTAACTCCAACACAAGCACCTACTGGGTCGATGTTTTTATCAGGAGAGAAAACAGCAACTTTAGACCTTGAACCAGCATCTCTAGCTATACCTTTAACTGTTACTAACCCGTCAGCAATTTCCGGTATCTCTTGATTTAATAGTGCCTCCAAAAAGCCTTCATGGGCCCTAGAAAGAATAATTTGACGTCCATCATCAGAACGCTTAACAGTTTGTATGTAAGCTTTAATCTTATCACCTTCGCGAAATGATTCACCACCGATTAAATTTCGCAATGGAAGGTATGCCCTAGCGCCATTTATGTCTATGATCAGGTCTGAATACTCCACTTGTTTGACAATACCATATCTTATTTCTCCTGCTTTATCCTTAAATTCCTCATATTGCCTTTTCGATTCTTCATATTTAATCACCTGAGCAATTCTTTGCTGGGCAATTCTTGCTGAAGCAAGATCAGTGCTGAGAGAAAGCAATTCATTAACAGTATCTCCAATTTTTGCATCTTCTCTTATTAACTTAGCTTGTGTAAGAGTAATTGATTCACATCCAGCATTCTCTTCTTCATTTGGTTCATCACTAATAACCCTTAATTCTCTATATGCAGTAACTTTGCCTGTGCTTCTATCTACGTTGACTGTAACCTTACTTTTACTACCATATTTTTGAAGAGCCACTGCTTCTATGGCACTTTCTAATGCCTTCATTACCACTTCAAAATCTAGACCTTTTTGAAGTGAAAGCTCTCCTGCTGTTTTTATTATGTCAATGCTTCCAACTAAGTTATTTTTGTCACTTTTCTGTTTAACACTGCTTTTTCGGTTAGCAATCATACAAATAAATCCTATACAATTAGTTATAATTATAGCTTCAACGGGCAAAGAACACTATTTTTAATATTAAATAATTACTAATTTAAGTCAAGTTTTTTCATGTCTTTGCATCACAAGCAACGCAGGAGTAAAAAATAAGGTCAGAACCGTCGCAGCTAACATTCCACATGCTATGGTGATTGAAATGTCAACCCACCACTGGCTTGATGGAGCATCATATGTGATTTGTAACGTGAAAAAATTGATGTTTAG
>JAITFM010000062.1 GCA_031281335.1 Rickettsiales bacterium
CCTGAGTTTTTTACTGAATTTTGTCATTGAGCCTGCAGATCAAAAACAAGTTTTGAGTCAGAAATACCCTTATTGCTATGATAATGAAGTCGGCGGAATTTGTCAAGTAGTTTTTTTGTTTTTGTCGGATAACGGCCAGATCAAATTGCAATGTTCATGCAGTTGGAATGAGGAAAGTTTATGGCAACCTCTTACCTCCGCTCAAATAGTTTTTCAATATCACTTAGTTTCATTTCTATATAAGTTGGCCTCCCGTGGTTACATTGTCCTGAATATGGTGTTTTTTCCATTTGCCTCAACAGTTCATTCACTCCCTCCACTTTTCTCTGGCAGAAATCCACCAACTTGTGCATCCCATAGAGTCTTATACATTCCATTTTTACTGAGAAGTTCTTGATGTGTGCCATCTTCTATAATCTTACCCCGGTCAAACACTAAAATGCGATCCACATGCAAAAGCGTAGATAGGCGATGGGCTATTACTATTGTAGTTTTGCCTTGCATCAACTCCCATAAGGATTCTTGAATGTTACTTTCAGTCACAGAATCAAGTTGTGAAGTTGCTTCATCAAGAATTAATATCGGAGCATTTTTTAAAATAGCTCTTGCAATTGCAATACGCTGCCTCTGCCCACCTGAAAGTTTTACACCTCTTTCCCCAACGAGTGATTCATAACCCTGGGGTAATTTTGAAATAAATTCATGAGCATGTGCGCGTTTAGCAGCCTCTATCACTTCATCATCACTAGCATCTGCTTTGCCGTAGCGAATATTTTCCATTAGAGTCCTATGAAAAAGTGATGGATCTTGTGGAATCATTCCAATATTTTTGTGTAGAGAATCCTGGGTTACATTGCGAATATCTTGTCCGTCAATTGAAATTTTTCCAGACTTGACATCATAGAGCCTAAGAATCAGGTTAACAAATGTTGATTTACTACCACCTGAATAACCAACGAGCCCTACCCTTTGACCAGGCTCAATTATCATGGACTTATTTTCAAATATTGGTTCTGCACCTTTATAATGAAAATGAACTTTATCAAAAGTAATTTCCCCTTTTTTAACAACCAGATCTACAGCATCTGGCTGATCTTGGATTTCAGGAACCGCAGTAATTGTCCTCAAAGCCTGAGTAATCTTTCCCCATGATTTATAAAATTGTGAGAAGTCTTTGGCTACCATCCAAAGAAAATTAGCTATTGCTATATTAACAGTCATAACAAAAGCAAAATCTCCAGTAGTAATTGACCCTTGCCCCCTTCCTTTAATTAGGAAGTATAAATTAAGTATTTGCATGATTAAAAATAAGAAGCCATAGAAAGTAAAAATCCACGTATACAGCCACTGAAGTCTTTGCTCTGCTTTAATAGCTTCGCTATGAGTAGCCAGCAAAGATAATTTTTCCTGGTACTTACTTGCAAACAACCTTACAGACATGATATTTGAGAATACATCCACCATTTTACCAGTAATGCTTGAGCCAAGCTCTGACCACGCATCTGCAAGATGCGTTATCTTTCCTGCAAGTAAGAGGGAAGACAGAACAAATAATGCAGACCAAGTTAACATCAATAAAGCAAAATTAATATTTACTTGCCATAAAAAGTAAATTGCGATACTAAGCGCTAATGCACGAACCATGACCCTGTCAGCCATAATTTGCATGATATCTGGAACATAATTTGCCAAATCATTAACCTTATTGGCAAAACTGCCGGAGAAGTTATTTTGGTAGTAGCTACTATCCTGATCTAATAATCTGGCAATACTCGATTCAACAATGTTTTTACGGAGATTAGGGATCATCTTAATTTCAAAAAAATAGTTGTATAATCTATTCATACACTCAAGTAAAAATAGTATTAGTACATAGAATATGGCAGGAGTTGCTATGCTACGAAAAAGATCATCTGCAGCTGATGTTGAAGCACGATCTATAATAATTTTTATCAAGTATGGACTAAAGGAAATATCAACAGCCCAGACTAATGCTGTCAGCAATACTATTGTAATATGAAACGGAAATGGGCGCAGCATTTTCAGGATGAAAGATATGACCTGCTTTGTTGTGATGTCATTCATTTGAACTACGCACGGAAATGCTAATCAATTTGAAAAATTTATGCTGCCTTGTATTATAATACCTTATCAATCAAAAATAAAAAAGGGAAACAACCGTGCTCAACATACAAAATAACGCTCCACTTTGCAGGCAATGGATATTCTTAGCAGTATGTGCTCTTGCTTGCTCTGGGTTGCTGTCAATAATCGTTATTTTTCTACGATTGCCTTTTATTTCCTCTCTCATTCCTTCCGCACAATATATCTTTGATAATGCACTGGTGATACATGTGAACTTGTCAATTTTGATGTGGATGTGCTCTATAATATCCCTGCTCTTTATCATAAATCTACAAAACACCAATAATTGGCTCAACTTTTTATGGATTCTTTCAACCCTTTCCATGCTGCTTATGTTTATATCCGCATTCGTCCCAGACACTGAAGTTATCAAAAGTAACTATATTCCCGTATTACAAAACAAATTGTTTTTGTTTGGGCTCAGTTTGTTTATTACCAGCATATTGGCAAATGCAGTCCTCAGCTACATGTCAAATAAACAAGCTTCGTACCTTTCCGTTGGGCAAATTGGGCTGGTTATTATACTTGTATCGTCATTTCTTTGCTTTGTTCTAGCCCACAAAAATATGCCTCCAGGTCTGTATCACTCAAATAAGAGTTTATTTTACGAGTATCTCTTTTGGGGAGGCGGGCATTTGCTGCAATTTGCCTTTGCTCAAGGGATGTTTTTGGTTTATTTGATAATGCTAAATTCCAGCGTCAATCTAACTTCAAGCAATAAAATTTTACCGCTATTTATCAACACAATCTTGGCTGTAGGCGCGCCGTTTACATATTTTGTTTATTCGGTGGATAGTGCTGAATTGATACAGTTTTTTACTTGGCATATGAGAATTGCTGGAGCAGTTTTGCCGTGTTTCTTAATAATGCTAGTGTATCGCAACATAAAAACCTTACTTGATGAGAAGGGCAATTATTTGCTCCATTCATTTGTATTATTTATCTATGGAGGCATGCTTGGAGTGCTGACTATTGAGGGAAATGTCACAATTCCTGCTCATTACCATGGTTCTGTGGTTGGTATTACTATAGCTTTTATGAATTTTGTCTACTGGCTGTTGCCAAAACTAGGCTGTAAAGGGATAAAAAGCTCCATAGTAAGATTACAGATTTACTCATACAGCTTGGGACATTTTCTCCATATTACTGGCCTTGTATGGCTTGGTGGGTATGGCGCTTTAAGGAAAGTTGCGGATTTACCAAGCATTTCGTCGGTGCTAGCACGTATCTGTTTCATTATGGGTGGAGCTGTATCAGTTGTTGGCGGAATGTTGTTCGTAATAATTGTGCTTTTATCTTTGCTTAAAGGCAGGGCGCGTACCAACTAAGAAACGGAACTAAAAAACTACTTGACAACCTTCGCCATTACCCTTATTATAGTATTGAAGCTATTGTTTATCTTCAGTCTGTGCAGATAAAACGACAAAAAACTCAATGTACTTGGCGTCTTATGTTTAA
>JAITFM010000107.1 GCA_031281335.1 Rickettsiales bacterium
CAGAAAAAAAGACAAAAGAAATCCCGTGGTAGAAGTTGCTCACTCTCTAATCCTGCAAATTGGCGTACTATACTGTCTTGAACGACTTATAAGCGCGTTTCAGCTTGTATAGGGAAAAACCTAGAAGTCTAGGTGAAATTAATAAAGACATGAGGTATACATAGTGCAAAAAATTAAACATAAGACGCCAACCGTGACATTTTCGTCGTTTAATCTGCACAGATTGAAGCTAAATGAATAGCTCCAATAATATGATAAGGGGATTGAAAGAATTTGTCAAGTAGTTTTTTTTGCCAGTTTAAATCACAATAGTTGTAAAACTAGCTGCAGATTACAACAAATGCAGTAGCGTAATCCCCGTCATCGCTTAGGGAGAGGTGAATTATGTGGTCCTTGGAGATAGAATCCTTGCCAATGGCTAGATTCGGCTTTCCTCTTATATCACTGTATATTTCTATGTCTTTCATTGTAATGCCCAGGCTAAATCCACTGCCTAGTGCTTTAACAAAAGCCTCCTTTGCTGCAAAGCGTTTGGCAAAATATTTTGCCCGTATTTCTTGACTGTTGTACTTTCTGCTTATCTCTATTTCCCGCTCAGTGTAGACTTTATTGAGGAATTTTTCCCCATACTTCTGCAGTATTTTCAATATTCTCGGTATATATACTATGTCAGTGCCGATACCGCGTATCATTCTGCACTGAAGCGACTTATTGCTTCTTCAATCTGCATTTCCTCAATTTCTCCAGTTGCCCTATTTTTTATTTCAACTATATTTTCACTTACTGCTTTCTTTCCAACAATTATTTGCCACGGCAAGCCTATTAGGTCCATTCTAGCAAATTTCACTCCTACGCTTCCCTCCGTATCATCGTAAAGCACTTCATCGCTTTTTAAAGCTTTGTATATTTTGTCTGCAATCTCCACGCATTCGCTAGTTTTTGTTTGTAAATTGATTAAACCAATCCTAAAAGGAGCCACTGCTTCTGGCCAGATAATCCCTTTATCATCATGAAAAGCTTCTATTATCGCACCAACAAGCCTTGAGACCCCAATGCCATACGAACCCATATGTATATTGACATTCTTTCCATCGTGTGAGGTGACTTTTGCATTCATTGGCTTTGAATATTTATCGCCAAAATAAAAAATGTGTCCTATTTCAATACCCTTACTAATGCTTAACTGTTCTTGCGGTATAGGGCAAGTTTTAGGATCATGCATATCGTCTGCAACTGCGTATATACTCTTCAAACTTTTAATATCTTCACTTTCTAGTAACTCAGAAAATTTATTGTCGTAGTATAAAGTGCTCTCACCAGTGCTTGCCAATATGTGAAATTCATGGCTTAAATTTCCTCCAATTGGCCCTGTTTCTGCTCTTACTCCAATTGGAGTAAGTCCCATGCGTTTGAAGATTTTTATGTAAGTTTTGTACATCAAATTATATGAATTCAGTGCATTTTCGTAGTCTATATCGAAACTATACGCATCCTTCATCAAAAATTCTCTACCTCTCATAACACCGTAACGAGGCCTTACTTCATCACGAAACTTCCACTGAATTTGATACAAACAAAGTGGTAAATCCTTGTAACTCTTTACTGTACCTTTAATTAGATCGGTCACTACCTCTTCATGCGTTGGCCCGAAAAGCATATCACTCTCATGCCGATCCTTAATGTGCAGCATCTCTTTGCCGTAGTCGTTATAACGCCCTGACTCTCGCCAAAGGCTTGCTGGTTGCACACAAGGCATTAATACCTCAATCGCACCAGCTTTATTCATTTCATCTCTGATGATGTCTTCAATATTCCTAAGCACGCGCAGACCGAGCGATAACCAAGAATAAATGCCAGACGCTGTCTGCTTGATTAAGCCCGCACGTAACGAATATCGGTGAGAAGCAATTTCAGCACCAGCCGGGATCTCTTTCAAAGTTGGTAGGTAATATTTAGATAGGCGCATTTAATAAATCTGATTGTACTGAGTAATTTTAGTACAATCAGATCCGTAGGCAAATTTATTTTAAGAAGGGAAGCGCTAAAACATCTCCATTCTATTACCTATAATTTTCAAACAGTCCAGTACGTTCCTTAACAAGAAGAGTAGATGGTTCTTTCAACTTGCTACTCGTTAGGTCTGTGCCATTCTCTTTTTCTATAAGAGGACTTTCAGGTCTTGTGTGTAAATTAGCAGGCTTAAGAGGTAACGATGGCTCCTCTACCTCTGGTGCAGAATGTAGCTGAGATATAGGTTTAAGTTCTACGTTATTCCCGGATATATAACCACCGTCGGAAGATCCGCTTCTTTCTATATGGCCTAATTGAGAGCCTGAAGATGACTGCACGACAGTTCCTTGGCTCGCATTCCAATTTTCATTATCACTAGATATATGATCATTGTCGGGACTTTCGCTTCTTGTTTTACTACCTGGCTGAGGGTTTGAGGGTGTAGATTTTTTTTTGCGTTTTGTCCGCTTCTTCTGCCTTGTCTCTTTCCGTTTGCTTTCACCTTCATCTGTAGAGCAACCTGAACTACCGTCAGAACGTTCGCTTTCACTGTCTGGGTTTTTAATTATCTTTCTTCCCTTCGCAAGAGCCGGAGCTATATCTGCAGGACCAGACTGCCGTTGCCTTTTCCTCTCTGCTTGTTCCCTTTCAATTTTTGCAGCGAGCTCTTCTCTTGTCTTTTGGTTAGCGTTGTCCTCATTGCTTTTGGGTGTTACACTCAACTTTTCTTGGTCTTGCTCACGAGTATCATCTTTTTTACTAGCCTTCCTTTTCTGCAAAAAATCTTTAAGCTCCTTATTTACATCACTCCAAAGATCTATTTGACTATTAACCTTATTTTTAGGCCCGCTAGAGTTACCGGTTTTATTTTTTTTTGCATTCCTCAACGCTGTGAGCGGATCGATTTGTGTCGGAGGTGGAGGCGGTGGAGCAGCACTGTGTGGTGATTGGGACGCTGCAGCAGCAATTTGCGGGAGGGTTGTACCAAGCGTTATTGGAGGTTGAGCAGGAGTATGTATACCTGATTCATTCTTTAGATTAGTATTACCATCAAATTCCGTCTGTGTTCCACTATCTTGCTTAACAAGCTTATTGGATTCTTCTTCAGTTGACTTACTTTCCAGGTTAGTGCTATTTTCATGCACAAATCCTCCTGCTAGCTCTTTTATTGGCTGCTTAGGTTCAGTTTGCTGGTCAGGTTCTTCTTTACTAGGGCCTACTTCTTTCTTATTACCAGCTTTAGAAATGATCAGTTTGACAAGATATATCACTGAAACCAGTGCAACAACAGCAGAAACAGTAAAAATTGCCAAAGGAACTGCTACAATAGCACCAGAACCAGAAAATGCTGCAATAACATAGGGAAGATATTAACCGGCTATAAAACTTAATACAGACGATGATAAAATAGCTATTAAAGGACCAAGATTGGATACACGCATTTTTTCACCTCGCTAGCTCATACAATGTTGATAATAGCTAAATTATCATACCTGTCAATAATTTATGGACAATTATTTTAATTTACTATACGACCAACAATGGCCATATAATATTTATAGAATCATTTTCTCAGCATATACTGCAATATCTCACTCGCTATAGCAACATCATGGCGTGGAGCTTTGCCGTGTTCTATGAACACAGAGATTGCGTAGCGCGGGCCATGGTAGGGGCCATAAGCAATAAATAACTTATGGCTTTCACCCCTGGAGTTTATCTCTGGTGTACCGGTTTTGCCGGCAATTTGCATAAACTCAAGCCCTTTTCTATAGGTTCCAGCTTTAGAATTCACCACATCAAACATAGCTTTTCGAACTATGTCAAGGTGCTCATGATCCACATCAATGTCAGGAAAATCCTGTGTCGTTTTGCTCATCTCAATGTAGGGAATCACTTCTTTCCCTGTTGCAATCCTTGCCGCAAGAACTGCAAGCTGCAGTGGTGTTGTAAGCAAATATCCCTGTCCTATAACCAGGTTAATAGTGTCACCCAAATACCACTGTGAATATAGCTTCCGCGCGCGCCAATCTCTATCAGGCAATAACCCTGGAGCTTCCTCCTTAAACGTTCCAATCAGTGGTCCACTTCCGATACCGAATTTTCTGGCCATTTCTACTAGAGAGTCTGTACTTATTTTTTTTCCTATGTTATAAAAGTAAGTGTTGCATGAGAGAGCCATTGCCTCGTTTAAAGATACATATCCATGGGCTTTGCTTTTCAGGCAACGGAATTTCCGCTCTACTATTGTCATATAGCCCCTACACGAAAATTTTTCTTCTGGTGTGATTATTCCGTCCTTTAAGCCTGCAAGTGCAACTATTACTTTAAATATCGAACCAGGTGGAATTTGATACGATAATGCCCGATTTACAAGCGGTAATGAGGGAGCATTTAGACTCTCCCAAGTCTCATTTGATAATCTGCTAGTAAAGAGATTATTATCGTAGGAAGGTGAATTGTATAACGCTAAAATTTCCCCATTATTTACATCAATGACCACTGCGGAGCCTTTGTGACCCTGAAATACCTCTGCAATTTTCTTCTGCAGATCAATATCAATTGTTAGCTGCACATCTTGCCCGTCTTGCTGTGGTATGTTCAACAATTCTCTCATAACACGCTTCTTGGAATTTATTTCCTGCTCAGATTTTCCTGGTTCACCTTTTAGTATATGATCATACGTATACTCAATGCCACTTACTCCTACCTCGCTTATTTCCTGCTGTTTTTTCGTATACCCAAGTACATGAGAACACATCGAACCAAATGGGTAGTGACGTTTATAAAGAGCAGTTATTTCTGCTTTTGACGGTCTTGCTACATCAGATTCAATTTCCGA